>JAYVKY010000407.1:0-4076 GCA_043767965.1 Pseudobdellovibrionaceae bacterium | reverse complement strand
TTATTAAAGCCTTCGTCATCTTCAAGGTCAGGTTGTCTTTGCAATTTGATTTCAGTTGTTATTTTTTTATCTTTAACTTTTTTATTTTTAGTCGTTATTTTTTTTTCTAAGATAGTTGGCTTTAATATTTCAATTGGTTTTTCAACTGTAGCTGTTGAAGTCTCTGGCGATACTTCGACGACTTTAACAACAACTTGTTTTTCGAATTCAGTATTAGTGGCCAATTCCTTTTCTTTTTCGTATTTCAGAAAAGAGGTGCATGATGAGGTAAACATAAATACAAGAATTATATATTTCATTCAAATACCTTCCATCGTCTATGAACCCACATCCATTGACCAGGATTTTTACGTATAATCTCTTCGATGACCTGATTACACAGATTAGTCATTCGCAAATTGTTAAGGTCTTTATCTTCTGTTATTACATTTGTAAAATCAATAGCGGGGCCAACCTGTACATTTAATTTATGATCTGGCCCCCAAAACGTCGATAGTGGCAATACAGGCGCTTTTGTCTTTTGCGCAAATAATGCTAGACCATAGGCCGTACCTGTCGTATGCCCAAAAAATTCAGTTTTTAAGCCGTAGGGCCGCCCCATAAACTGGTCAACTACAAAAACAATACCCCTGTTTTTTTTAAGGGCTTTTAAAATTTCAAAAGCATTCATCTTCCCATGAGCATCAATAAATTCAACTTTCGATTTTGTTCGCAAAGAAAACCAAAACGCGTCTATAAATTTATTTGTGAATCTTTTTGATATTAAACTTAATGGTCTTACTTTTTGACTAAACGTGGCTGCCGCCAAATCACCACTGGCCATATGTAAAGACAAAAATAATACACCTGTGTTTTCGTAGGGTTTCAAATGCTCTAAGCCCAAAAAATGTATATTATTTTGAATCCAGCGGTCAGATAAATAAGGAATACGAATAACGTCAAAAAAACTGCGGCATAAAACATATAAACTTTGCTGCATCCATTTTTTTTTCTGATCAACTGACATACCAGGAAACGCCAAATCTATATTATCATAGACAACTTTTTTTCGTATATGAAAAACATCCACCCACAGAAAAGCCAGAATTCGTCCTAATACACGATTTGTCACCCAAGGTGTCAAACAAAATAAATAGACAAAAATTTCGTTGATTTTACGATAGTATTTTGTCACAAAAAAGCTTTCGATCTTCATCTGTCATAGATATTTTTAGGCTGACTGCTTTGATACTATTTTTTAATTCTTGGTTTTGTATTTTAATTAGATCTTTCATTGTCATCACTGGTTGTAAATCCGGTGCCGCTATGATTTTTTGCAATAACCGATCTTGCTCGGCCCTAGGAAAGCGGTAATGGTCAACATAAATTTGCTGTTGAAGAACTTGAAAACCGTCGGCTTCTAGATCTTTTTTTAATTTGTCAGGATTACCGATGCCTGTAATTAAAAATAGTTTTTTATTTTCTAATTTTAAATCAGATATAAAGGCAGTTTTAAATTTTGCTGTGATTACTTTTTTTTGGTACTTTGTAATTTGATCGATAAAGTATTTTTTTTCAGAATCCGATAGACCTTCTGTTTTTGTTAATACCACTAAACTGGCTCTTTTTAATGATTTCCAATCTTCACGCATTTGTCCGGCGGGGAACAGTCTGTAATGATTTTTATTTCGACTTGCATCGACTAAAACAATATCAAGGTGTCGAAAAATTTGCCGATGACTAAAGCCATCATCGATTAAAACAAAATCATAATCCTTACGCGCAAATAATGCTGCACGCACAGTTTGTGATTTACTAGGGCCAGACCAAACGTCACAATGAGGTAGTAACTGCTTTAACAGACAAGCTTCGTCACCGTAAAGCTTTACACAATCATCGACTTGAATATTGACCGGCGCAGGCGATTGCAATTTGGCCTTATAACTTTTACAGACAATTAAAATTTTTTGGTCTTTTAAGACTTCAGCAATAAATTGAATCATTGGGGTTTTGCCGCTGCCGCCTGTATTTAAATTACCTATAGAGATAATTTTAACTTTTGTTTGAATTTGTTTAAAATATTTTTTATCATAAAGATAATTTTTTAAATCAATAAATACCGAATATGGATTTAATTTATTCATCATAGATATTTATTCAATGCACTGACGACCCGTCCATTAGCACCGCGATCACCTAGAGAAGTTTTTAATATTTTTAACTTTTCAATTGTTTTTCTCGTGTATGTTGAGTCGACAATAAAGCGATTCATTAATTTAGTTAATTCATCAACCTGCACAAATTGTTGTTTTCTTTCGGGCACAACCTCTTCATCCAAAATTAAATTAACAAGTCCAAAAAATTTAAGACCTCTGGTTAAAAAATTTCCAATAACGCCTGTAATCCAGTTCATTTTATACATAATCACCATTGGCTTTTCTAAAAGACCCACCATCAGTGTGGCTGTACCAGAGGCAACTAAAACATAATCAGATATTGCGATCATATGATTTGGATCTTCTTTAAGTAAGATATATGGTAAATTGAAATTTTCTAATTTTTGTATCATATACTCTTTACTTAGTGGCGGCGCCACACAGATCAAAATACGTAAATGATTATGCATTTTTAATAAATTTCTTGCCACAGCTTGCTGAATTTGAAAGTGCTGATCGACCTCACCTCGTCTAGATCCCGGCATCAAAGCTAATACTTTTTCATGTGATTGAATGCCATACCTGGATCGTTGAAAATTAATTTTATCGATATTAAATAAATCCGGATTTAGATCATCCAGAAGCGGATGTCCGACAAATTCATAAGGCACTTGATAAGTTTCATAGAATTTCTTTTCGAATGGAAATAATAGAAATACTTTTTCACAATAGGCCTTGATATCATGAATACGACTTTTCCGCCAAGCCCAGACCTGTGGTGAAATATAATAAAAAACTTTGATACCCATGGATTTTAATTGACGAGCCAAACGCAAATTAAAATCAGGATAATCCATCAATAGCACGATATCAGGTCTGTTTTTTTCAGCTTCGGAAATCAATTGATAAAAAATTTTTTTCAAGAAACTGTAGTGCTCAATGATTTCAGCGATACCCATAACGGCCATCTCTTCAGATTTTCCGATGCGTCGCTGCCCGAGAGCTTCCATTTCGTTGGAACCCACACCTGTAAAATGAATTTTTTTATTTACAACGTGATTCTTCTTTTGCCATTCACGCATCAATTGAGCCGCATAGTGTGCACTTGATGCTTCGGCTGCAATTATCATGATATTTTTATTTTCTATCTTTATAGACTCAGTATTCAATGAGTCAACTCCTGAACAAATTTTTCAATCAATTGCAAGGCCTGTGTGGCTTCATAACCAGTGATAGCAACTTTTTTGTGTCCTAAAACTGCCGAAATAAAGTGGTCGATCTCAAGCGCCAAAGCATCCACTTTTGGGATTTGAATTTTTTCTGTACGCATTAAGTTTTCATTGGTTAAATCTGAATATAAAAATTCAGCCTCTAAAGTTGCTGTATTCATAAGTAATGTACAGTCTTTTTGGATGGCTCGATAGTTCCGAATTATTTGCGGACAAAGCCTAGAATTTTGAATAGTCACTTGCGTGCCGGATTCAAGCTCGAGTCTTAATGATACATCATCCACCGTTGATCGAATCAGACTGTGACCTGCTATCATATGTGATTTAATTTTTTGTTTGAAAATAAAATTTACAAGATCAATATCATGAATCATTAAATCATGTAAAACACTGACATCACTGCCGCGAACTCGAAATGGAGCCAATCGATTCAGCTCGAGGTATCTGGTATTAGAAAAATTTTCTTTCAGATAATCATAAGCCGGATTAAATCGTTCAATGTGCCCCACCGAAAAAATAACTTTATTTTTTTCAGCTAAATCAGATAACTGCAGCCCCTGGTCCGCTGTCGCCGCAATAGGCTTTTCAACAAGAACTGCAATGTTTTTACTTAAGAAAAAATTTGCAAGCTCGTAATGGGCTTTTGTCGATGCTGCAATCGTAACAAAATCAACACTCTTTGCGATCTCTTCCAGATTTTGAACTGATTTCG
>JAYVKY010000406.1:0-2560 GCA_043767965.1 Pseudobdellovibrionaceae bacterium | reverse complement strand
CCATTTATTAAATTTAAAAATGCGTCTAAAGAAACCATCGATGCATCTGATGAATTAGTCGAAGAAATCCGTCGCGCATTAATGCAAGCCGGACAAAAGTTATCTCGGCATATTAAGCATGAATTAAAAGAAGCTGATTTAGAGCGAAAATTAGCTCATATTGAACAATTTGGTCCAATCTTGGTTGAAAAATTGGTTTTACTTGCCGGTGCCAATGATACACGTAAGAAAAAGGCCGAAGAAGGTTTACGTAAAATTTTAGGTCGTGACTCTGAAGAGGCTGTCAATCAGCTTGAAGAGGCTCAATCAAAGCTTGCGGCACAAAATAAAAAGGAAGCCAAAAAAGCAGGTCTTCCGGATGAAGAGATTGTTGCCAAAGAAAATGAAAAAGCCGCAAAATCAAAAAAAACTGACAAAAAGAAAAAGAAGTAATCTATGGCATTAATAAAAGTTCGTGAATTACGATTAGATATCCCTAAAGAAGCCAAAAATTTAGCTGAACGTATGCTGAAAGATTTAGAAAATTCAAAGCGTCCGTATTTAGAAGCGGTAAAAACTTCGTTAGATAATTCTGAATATAATTCAAAAGTAGGCTATTTAACTCCGGGTGATAAAGTTGTTCGCACAGAATTAAATGTGTCTTCAGTTCAAAAATTAGCACGTGTTGTTTTTATGCTCGAAATATTACTTAGAAATTTAGATATCGGCGCAGTTAATACCAAGCGTGAATTGTACTACATTTGTAAGGGTTTAATTAAAGGTAATAATCGTTACAAGCCTTTGGATTTTGATGGCCAGGAAGAATCTGATTCAATCATCGATTTCATTGGCGATATGCTTGAGGTTTACCGCGAAGAATTAAATTGCTTTGCCAATGACCGTGGTGGCCAAACATATTCACAGCAATTACTGGTCACAGAAACTATGGCCGACGGCGAAAAGGCCAATGTTGATTTATCAACGTTAGGAACATCTCCGTTTCAACCGAAAAACAAACCCCAATCCTTAAAACTAAGAGCCAAAAAGAAAATTGATTTTTGTCTGGTGGTTGAATCTGAAGGTACCGCGGGTACGCTTCAAGCTATGGGTTTTACAAAAAGAAATAATTGTATTTTAATGGGCGCCCAAGGCGTGCCATCAAATGGTGTGCGCGGTTGGTGTAAATTAATCGAAGACCAACTGGATGTTCCGATGTATTTTTTCGGCGATCTCGATGCGTATACAATGCAAAATATTTTTCGGACATTAAAGGCAGGCTCTGCGGCATCATTAATTCGCAACAGTGATTTTAGTGCGCCAAATGTTCGATTTTTAGGTGTTTTACCTAGTGATGTTAAAAAGTATGATCTGCCCCATTACAACGTAAAAGAATCTGATCCTCAAGAAGCCCGCGCTTTGAAAAAAGCGAAAGATGCCTTAGAAAACGATCCGTTTTTCAGAGATAAAAAAAATAAAAACTTATCAGATGTTTTACGCTGGTTAATCAAAGAAAAAATTCGTTGCGAGCAGCAAAGTTATTTCTCTGTCGATCCAACAGATCCGATTAAGACCGAAAAAATTATTTTAGAAAAAATCCGTAAAGGTGATTACCTTTAAGTTATGAATTCAAAGACCGTTGTCATTATTGCCAACGGTCCATTTCCGACGCATGAAATTCCGTTACAAATTTTAAAAAACGCCGATCATATTTTTTGCTGTGATGGTGCCGCAGATTCGCTGTTAAAAAACACAGATTTAAAACCAGACATAATTATCGGGGATTTAGATTCTGTTTCAGAAAATACAAAAATAAAATTCTCGGACAGACTGATTCAAATCGATGACCAAAATTCAAACGATCTGACCAAGGCTTTTGAATATGCTGTTTCAAAAAAATTTGGCAAAATTATTTTCATAGGCACAACAGGTGGTCGCGAAGATCACACTATTTCAAACTTATTTTTATTAATCCACTTTGCAAAACAGACAGATATCGAAATTTATACAGATCACGGCACTTTTATTTCGGTTCGTGGCCAGAAAAAAATAAAATCATTTTGTGGTCAGCAAATATCTTTTTTTGCGGAAAACACGAATGTAATTATTGATTGTAAAAATTTAAAATGGCCATTGCTCAACAAAACATTTGAACACCCGTGGCAAGGTTCGTTGAATCAGTCTTTGACTGATGAATTAGAAATTCAAATTGCGAACGGTGTATGTTTAGTTTTTCTGGTTTATGAAAAATAATAAGACAGCAGAGTAATTTTTTTCAAATTTGGTCCGAAAATTGAATGTCAACGTTAGCACAATGCATTTGATGTCTTTTTGACCTAATTTGATGACTTTGTCTGATTTTTAGGCTACATTCCGCCAACTTTAATAATCAGTTTAGAAGACTTTTAAATCCGGGGGGAATTATGAAAAAAATCACAAACCACACAGATTCTGTATCAAAAATTATCTTGGCCTCAGCACTGCTGCGATACCGATTATAAATGCTTTGATAGATACTTGCAAATACTTCGCTTGATCGATTTTTATTGGCATCGGATAATGTACTTCGCTTTGGGAACTTCGT
>JAYVKY010000405.1:0-3873 GCA_043767965.1 Pseudobdellovibrionaceae bacterium | reverse complement strand
GCCAACAGCTTCGACCTCATCTGGTTTTGAAATATTAAGTTGATGAATAGTATGACCTGAGCCTGGTAAAGATTTTAAAATTAATTCTGCAGCCTCTTTTTGACTTGAGTAGGTAAAGGCCACTGTGGCGCCAAGTGCGGCACATTTTTTAACAATAGCCGCGCCAATTCCGCGACTGCCGCCCGTAATAAATATTTTTTTCTGATTCAAATTTAATAATGATGACGTCGTCATAAAGATAAACCCTTAGCGGGTAGATTGTCTGAATTAGAGCTTTTACTCAAGCTCGTTATTGACTTTTTTGCGCTGTTTCAATAAGCTTTAAATCATCGATCGAGTTGGTCGAGAATACCTTGAAAAATTCTGGATCAATTTTTTTAAGCAAACCTTTTAAAACTGTGCCATTGCCACACTCAATAATATTTGAATGATTTAAAGATTTTAGGTTTTGCATACTTTGCGTCCATTTTACAGGGGCAGAAACTTGTAATATTAAATTCTTTTTTAAATGTTCGGCTTTTGTTTCAATTGAGGCATGAACATTTTGAATAATCGGAAATTGGGCATCCTGAAACGTAATTTTATTTAAAAAAGCAGCCATTTTTTCTTCGGCGGGCTTCATCATCGCACAGTGAAAAGGTGCAGAAACCGATACAGGAATTAATTTTGCGCGTTTGGCCTCTGGTAAATTATTTTCTGAAAAAATAAGGGGTTGAAAATTTTCTTTTAACCAATTTAAAGTTTTTAAATTTCCACTGATGACGATTTGCCCATCGCAGTTGTAATTTGCGGGTGATAAGGGCCCATAGCCACTTTTTGTAACGGCATAGTCACAAAGAAATTGAACTTGTTGTTCATCGAGCCCAAGTGTTGCAGTCATGCCGCCAAGCCCTGCAGGTACTGCTGATTGCATGGCCTGTCCTCGAAAGCGAACTGCACGCAAGGCTTCTGCAAAAGGCAGGACTCCTGCTAAGACTAATGATGCGTATTCTCCTATTGAATGGCCGGCTGTAACATTTACGTCAATACCAAATTCTTTGGTAAGAATTTGCGCTGTAACTGTGGAAACTGTGAGTAGTGCGGGTTGTGTATTTTCTGTGAATGCTAATTCTTCAACTGATCCTGTGAAACATAATTCTTTCATATCAATTTGTAGCACATCTGAGGCGTCATCAAAGATTTCACGAGCCAGTTTAAACTGATCAAATAAAAATTTTCCCATGCCGGGGGATTGACTGCCTTGACCTGGAAATAAAAAAGAAAATTTCATTTAAATTAAATCCTTAAAATTTAAGAATAATTGAAGCCGACGTCAGCCCGGCGCCGAAAGCTGTCAGCAGGATTGTTTGGCCACGTTTAATACGACCATCGCGGTAAGCGATATCAAACGCGATCGGAATAGATGCTGCCGACGTATTACCAGTTTCATGAACTGTCGAGATCACTTTTTCCATAGGGAATCTAAACATATGTGCAACGGCTTCTGTGATGCGCATATTTGCTTGATGCGGAACCAGCCAGTCAATTTGTTCAGAGGTCAGATGTGTCGCTTCAAGGGCTTCTTTGCAGCAGGTCGCCATCGCGCGCGTTGCGTTTTTAAAGATTTCTTTGCCATTCATTTTCATGAAATGTGAACCTTCGTCTAAAACTTTTTGTGAAAAGGGTATTTTTGTACCACCAGCTTCAGCCCAAAGAAGTTCCGCATGAGCACCTTCAGCGTGAGCATGCCCGGTTAAGATGACATTTTCTTCGTTCTCTTCAGCGCGAGAAACAATAAAGGCTCCAGCGCCGTCACCAAATAAAATGCAAGTATCACGATCTTTATAATTTAGAATACGAGTCAAATTTTCTGCGCCAACGACTAGAATATTTTTATAGAAACCTGTTTTAATGAATTGATCGGCAACGATAATTCCGTAAGCAAATCCAGAGCACGCGGCATTAAGGTCAAATGACATAATGCTTTTGGCGCCCAGTTTGGCTTGAACGATACAAGCTGTGGCGGGCATTTTAAAATCGCCAGAAAGGGTTGCTACCAAAATAAGATCAAGTTGATCAACAGACATTTTAGCATCTTCGAGAGCATTTTTTGCAGCTCGCACGATCATGTCTGACGTGCCTTCGTTATCTGCGATAACGTGTCTGCGTTCAATGCCTGTGCGTTGAACGATCCAATCGTGAGAAGTTTCAACCATTTTCTCTAAATCATAGTTCGTTAATACTTTTTCAGGTAAAAACGAGCCGACACCAGATATTTTAGTTTTATACATCAGATATTTTCAGCTTGCTTGTTGGTTTATTTTTTAGTTTTAGCAGCGCTGATTTGTTTGCCTTTATAATAAAGGGCTCCATCAGCGGCTTTGAATGCAACATGCGGACGAACAAGTTCGCCAGATTTTTTGTCGATTGCAAAAGCAGGTATATCAAGGCCATCATGTGAACGGCGCATATCGCGCACTGATTTCGATGTTTTCTTCTTCGGTGTAGGCATTTTATTCTCCGGTCAAAAGGTCATTTTTAAAAAGACTTTAATTTATGTCTTAATATCTGTTTTAAATCAAGTCTTTAGGTTTAGTTTGGTTTCGTATTTTTTAATTTTAAATCTTTTAAAGCCAAAAATGGATTCACTTTTTCAACAATGCTGATATTTTCATCAAATACAAAGGCATTTGTAGGCACTGTTTTTAGGCAAAACAAACAGCTTCCGTCGTCGGTTTGTTCAGGCTTTGGGTTAAATGGAATGCTTAAGGCGATCGCTTCGTGAATAAATTCGCCAAGTTCAAAGACCTCGTTTTTGTATTCACTGACAGCGGGAGCATTTTCATCTTGTTCCGAAATATGGTTCGCCTTGGACTGCTTTTCGTGTTCTTTATCAGTGGCTTTAGGGATTAAAATTTCATTAATTTTGGCCATCGTCGGGAAGTGAAACGTATCACCACACAGCGAACAAATTTCTTTGGTCTTGGTTGTTACTAGGCCGTTCATAATAAAGTCATCGTTATTTAAGGGTTTAATGAAAAATTGGACATGATAACTGTTATTTTCAATCAAATCACTGATATCCGGAGTCAGCTCTTTGGTTTCTTGGGTATAGATATATTCGCGCCCCTCTTCAGGGATTTCATTCAGTTTTAACTTCATATTATTAATTCCAGTCGTAATTAAAAGAAACACTTATACGAGGTTCTTTTGATTTATTCAAGGGAACTTCGTGTTTCAGCCAACTTTCAAATAAAACCAGATCGCCCGCTTTAGGTTTTAAGGTGATAAATCGTTGATGTTGAATTTTCGAATCGGTTTTAACTTCGGGGGCATTCATAAACTGGGTCAGGCGGGGGTCTTGAAATTGAAGACCGCTGGCATTTTTGGGGGCTGAAACATAAAATGTTCCACTAAGGACAGATTGTGGGTGTATGTGCGCCGTGTGAATTGTGTTTTCAGGCATGATATTCAGCCAACAATCAGTCATTTTCAACTGCTTGGATGTGACGTTGTATTCAAGAATTCGTAGATACCTTGCGATATGTTTTTGAATCATTTGATCAAGGTCTGTAAATGTAGACGATAAACGGTGAAGTTGGTCCTGGCTTGAATAACTAGTGTAACCATTAGGATAATTTTTTTTTGACCATTCTTTGCCGGCAGCATCGAGCTGGTAAATCTGACCAGATTCTTTCTGTATTTCGCGTACAAAGGATTTTAATTTAACCTGCGAAGCTATTAATTTTTCATGATAAATTTGAGTTACAAACAGCAAATCTTTAGAACGAATCGGTTTCATATACGTTTCATAGCCGAGTTTTATATCCTGTCAACGTTGTTGACAGAGCAAAAAGCTTAGACCCATTTAAACAGATTTGGTTGGTTCAAATT
>JAYVKY010000404.1:0-6371 GCA_043767965.1 Pseudobdellovibrionaceae bacterium | reverse complement strand
TTGCTTTACCTGTGCTAAATTTTTTAATTCAAAAACCAAAAGCACGTGCGCTTATATTAGCCCCCAGCCGAGAAATGGCTCAGCAAATTTATAAAGTGATCGAGCTTCTGGTTGTCGATTTAGATCTTTCAAGCTGTTTAGTTATCGGTGGCATCCCCAGCGCTAAACAAATCAGTGCCTTAAAAAAAAATCCGCGTATCATCGTTGGCACCCCAGGCCGCCTAAATGATCATTTAGTAAATAACAAATTACTTTTACAAAACGTTGAACATGTTGTCATCGACGAGGCCGACCGTATGTTGGATATGGGTTTTTTACCGCAATTAAAAAATATCCAACAAACTATGCGTGGTGATGCGCAAACACTAATGTTTTCAGCTAGCTTTAATCCACAAATTGAAGAAATCGCAAAATTATTTATGAAATCAACAACGGTGATGATTAAATCTGCACAGGCAGAAAAACCAGTCACAGGATTAAAACAGCGCGTGCTATTTATTGATAAATTTGCAAAAAATGATCGCCTGCTGGATGAATTAAATGCCTCTGAGGGCGGCGTCATCGTATTCTGTGGAAACCAAGGCAGCTGCGAACGTATGGGCGAATACCTGAAAGAATATGGCTATTCAGTTGATTTAATTCATAGCGCACTTTCGCAAGGTCACCGAAATCGCGTGGTCAGAGAATTTCGTGACGGCGATATTCGAATCATTGTGGCCACTGATTTATTAGCTCGTGGTATCGACGTTCCGCACGTCGATCATGTTATAAATTTTGATTTGCCTTATCAAGCCGAAGATTTCTTACATCGGATTGGCCGCACGGCGCGGGCCGGTCGCGAAGGCAAATCATTAACATTTGTGACATCACAGGACGGCCAAATGTATCAAAAAATAAAACCGTATTTGCAAAATGCGCGCGAAGAAAAATTAGTCACAGACTTTGAGTTTGTAAAAAAAGTTTACGCAGACCGTAGCAACCGTTATCAAAATAAAAAATTAGACGTTAAACCTAAATTTGATGCGACCAAAAAAATTACTGAAAAACCCGCGACAAAAACAATCGGTAAATTTGACAAAATCAATAAACACGCAGCCAACAGCAAGCTGATCCCCAAAGACCTTGCGGCAAAGTCACCAACGCCCAGAAACGACAAATACAAAGCACTGGCCGCCAAATCAGATGGCTTCGGCAAACCCAGTGTTTGGAAGAAAAAGCCTGTTAAATAATTGAATCCAGAAATGAGTCGATATGCCTTCGGTATTTTTAAATCAATTTCAGATCGAAAAACCGAAAAATTGCGTAAAGCAGGATGATTTATTGAATTGGATTATTAAATGTCATCAATTGGCAGAATCAAAAAATCCGAATGCTAACAAAATGGATCCTGATTTAATCGAAAAATTATTTTATCGCTACGGCATCAAGGCTGATCAAATTTCGCAAAGATATTTAGAATCCGATGATGTGCTTTCAAACAATTTCGAAAATAATAAAATTTACGCAGTTAGTTCTGAACAAAAAAATGGCTCTAACATTATGAATCGTGCCAATTTTTTTTCCGAACGCGCCTATGAAATATTTAAGAAATTTTACAATGTCAGCGAATCACTGGAAAATAAAATTCAAAGACCCGATCACCTTATACATGTCAGCTGCACAGGTTATATTTCCCCAAGTGCTGCTCAGAAAATTGTAACTGAAAAAAATTGGAATCATGCCACTGACATCACGCACGCCTATCACATGGGCTGCTACGCAGCAATGCCGGCTGTGCGCTTAGCAAAAAGCCTGGTGGTTTCTGAATCTATTGAAAATAAAAATTTTACGGTCGATATTGTTCATAATGAAATGTGCGGACTGCACATGAACCCCATGGCACACACGCCAGAGCAAATGGTTGTACAAACACTTTTTGCCGATGGTCACATTAAATATTCTGCAACCACACAACAAAAATCTGCAGGAAAAAATTTACGCATCATCGCAATGCTTGAAAAAGTTGTCCCAAATTCAGTTCGTGATATGAGCTGGATACCCGCACCGTGGGGTATGCAAATGAATTTATCACGTGAAGTTCCAGCTCTAATAAAATTTGAACTTAAAATATTTTCGGAAGAACTTTTTAAAAAGGCAAATTTAAATTATCATGATGCTCTTCAGTCAATTTTTGCTACTCACCCCGGTGGACCCAAAATTATTGATTCTGTTCAAGAGATACTTGCACTGAAGCCTGAGCAGATCCTAGAAAGTAAAAAAATACTTTTTGAGCGCGGCAATATGTCATCTGCGACATTACCACATGTGTGGAATGAAATTTTGAATAATAATTATTCCATTGGCACCAAGATTATCAGCTACGCTTTCGGTCCGGGTCTGACATTATTTGGATCTGTCTTTGAGATTTATTAAATGATTTTTTTATTAATTCCATTTGGTATACAAGGATTAGTCATGTTTTTTGACGAATTTTATTTTCACAGAAAACGCGGATTGCCATTATGGGAACGTATAGGACATCCGATCGATTCGCTATCAGTATTAGCTTGCTACAGTTTTATCTATTTTCAACAGCCCACTGATTTAAACATTAAAATCTATATAGGCCTGTGTGCATTTTCATGTTTATTAATTACCAAAGACGAATTTGTTCACACGATCCACTGCGATGCTGGTGAAAACTGGCTGCATGCTGTATTATTTGTAATTCATCCAATTACATTTTTTTCAGCTGGGCTCATTTGGAAAGAAAATTTAAATCCTGAATTTATTGCAGCACAACCGATGATTATATTTTCATTTATGATTTATCAAATTTTATATTGGAGTCCCGTATGGAACAAAAGGTAAATAACGATATTTATGACACCTACGGCGATCGATGGTACGAAGCCGATGATGATCCCGTGGCATTGCTGCGTGCTGAATCAAAAACAAAAACGCCTTGGATTATTGATCGTATCAAAGATCATGGTTTATTGAATCCAAGCACCAAAGTCTTAGACGTTGGTTGTGGCGCAGGGTTTCTAAGTAATGCATTGGCAAGGCAAGGACTAGAAGTTACTGGCGTAGATTTGTCCGAAGCAAGCCTCAAAATTGCAGCTAAATATGATGAAACAAAATGTGTTCATTACCAGATTGCTGATGCCTATAAATTACCGTTCGCAGACGGTACATTCGATGTATTGACAGCAATGGATTTTTTAGAGCACGTTGAAAACCCTGATCAAATCATTAAAGAATTTTCCAGAGTGTTAAAATCCAATGGTCTTTTTGTATTTCATACATTCAATAGAAATCCGTTAGCACATTTGGTGATCATTAAATTTGTTGAGTGGATCGTTAAAAATACACCAAAGCATTTACACGTCATTCATTTATTTATAAAACCCAAAGAACTTACTAATTATTGTGAATTAGCAGGCATGACAACCAAAGATATGATTGGAATTAAACCCGTGTTCAGCACAATACCTTTTAAAAATTTATTTACAGGAATAGTGCCGAAAACCTTAAGATTTGAATTTACAAAAATCTTACTGTTGTCATATATGGGGTTTGCCGTTAAACGATAACCTCAGTTAGATCATAAATATACATATGACGATTGCGACCGTCTTCAACGACGGCCAATGTTTTTTGCAATGAATACTGTTTTAAATTTTGGTCTTCAAATATAAGTTTCAAAAGTTTGTCGTCATCACGATGTGGACCCAAAATAAATCTTCGAGCCT
The DNA here is from genome assembly GCA_043767965.1 of Pseudobdellovibrionaceae bacterium. GTDB lineage: Bacteria > Bdellovibrionota > Bdellovibrionia > Bdellovibrionales > Bdellovibrionaceae > Pseudobdellovibrio. Next base: position 2,637 of record JAYVKY010000404.1, on the reverse strand, counting down.
TTAAATGTTTAGTAATCGCCAGATCCGATAAGATTTTATAGATTGTCAGGCCACCTACGCCGGTAATGCAGATTGTGCCATTTATTTCTTGAGCTACGCTTTCACCGCTTTGACACAAAAAATAAGCGTTTGATTTGCTATTTTCATCATACGCAAATTTATAAAACCTGGTTTTTAAATTTTCTATAATCGAATCAACTTGATCGACAAAATAAACATTTAAAAAATTTTGGCTTTTATAAGCAGCCCCACCCAAATAACCATGGTCACAGCAAAAATCCCAGACATCTTGCCTGGGATTTAAGTTGTTAAATATCATTTGTAGGCGCCCTGACAGGCGCTGGCTTGCGCTCAATGAAACCTAGCTATCAACAAAAGTTTTTAATTTATTCGAACGACTTGGATGACGTAATTTACGAAGCGCCTTCGCCTCGATCTGACGAATACGTTCACGAGTCACGTTAAAATCTTGCCCCACTTCTTCCAAAGTGTGATCTGATTCTTCACCGATACCAAAACGCATGCGTAAAACTTTTTCTTCACGCGGAGTCAATGTCGACAACACACGGCGAGTTTGTTCAGCCAAATTTAAATTTACAATCGCCTCTGCTGGGCTGATGACCTTTTTATCTTCGATAAAATCACCCAGACTTGAATCTTCTTCTTCACCCACTGGTGTTTCAAGACTGATCGGCTCTTTCGCGATTTTTAAAACTTTACGAACTTTATCAACGTGCATATCCATCTTGTCAGCGATTTCTTCTGGAGTCGCTTCGCGACCCAGCTCTTGAACTAGCATACGCTGTGTACGAACTAATTTATTAATTGTTTCGATCATGTGTACCGGAATACGAATTGTACGTGCCTGATCGGCAATCGCACGCGTGATCGCTTGTCGAATCCACCAAGTGGCATAAGTTGAAAATTTAAAACCACGACGGTATTCAAATTTATCAACAGCTTTCATTAAACCAATGTTGCCTTCTTGGATCAGATCCAAAAATTGCAAACCACGGTTTGTATATTTTTTGGCGATTGAGACCACCAGACGCAAATTTGCTTCAACCAATTCAGATTTTGCAGCATCAGCTTCGCGCTCGCCCTTCCAGATGGCCGTGTATGTTTCTTGAATCCAGCGAAAGTTCATTTCCGTATCAAGATGCAAGCGTTTCAATCTAATTTCAGCCTCTTGCGCAAGCAATGTATAGGTTCTGAATTTTCCGTAGGTGTGACCCGTTTCACGAGTCATTTTAATTAATTCTTTTTCGTTATGTTCAATCACTTTTAATTTATCGACCATCGCAGCAACGTCTTTTGAAAATGTTTTTTCAATACCATCTTTGATGCGCTTACGCAGTGATCCCATACGGTTCACTAGGTTTTTAAATTTAATGACAACCCGATTGATCGTTTTACGATTAAAATTGATGGATTCAAAATTTGCCATCAGATCTTCATTTAAAATGCGAACTTCTTCGTTGAGTTTATTTTTAACATCGAGCTTTACATTCTCATCACGTAAAGTTGTGAATGCTTTTTCAGTATCGGCTTGATATTTTGCAACCACGCCGATCAGCTGATGAATTTTTTCGATATATTCTTTTTCGTCATACTGATGATCTTCATCTTCTAGGCCGCGAAAAATGGCTTTGACTTTGATACGGCCTTGATCAAGGCGCTTACCTAAATTAATAATTTCATAAGTGCCTAATGGCGACATCAACATTGAGCGAACGATTTCACGCTCGCCTTTTTCAATACGTCGTGCAATTTCGACTTCACCATCACGGGTTAATAATGATACTGAACCCATTTTTCGCAAATATAAGCGAACTGGGTCGGCTCCCTTAACGTCTTCGACCTCTTTAACTTCGTCTTCATCATCATCGTCATCATCCGCATTTGCTAAAAATTCTTCTTGTTCTTCGGCCTTTGCCGCATCTGAATATTCAGTAATAATAACACCGTTCGCCTCGAGCGATTGCATAAAATTATCCAGCACGCTTGCTGCCACAATTTCAATAGGAAGTGCTTCATTGATTTCTTCAATTGTGATGCGGCCTTTTTCTTTAGCCAGCTTAATAAGTTTTTGTAACTCTTCAGCCGCAACAGTTTCTTGTTGCGCAATTGTTAATGCTTTTGATTCTTCTTCGTTCTGACTTTTTTTCGACATCGAAACTCCGCGCTATAAAAAATAATTCAATAAATACCACAATCAGTTTCGATTCAATCGTTGAATCTGTTTTTTTAATTCATTCAATGAATTATTTTTTTAAAGACAGGCGATTTTTTTGCAAATCTGAAAATTCTTTAAGTTTTTCGATATCAACCGTGTTATCAACACCGATTCTATTATGTTTGATATCGTTCACTAATTTTTTCGCCTGCGTTCTAAAAAAATTTTGCTGGATTTTTTTAACTGTATCTGACAAAAACTTTTGTTCTTTATCTATATCAAATTCAATAAAATTTGACTTATCAAACAACAGCTCGGGTCGATCAATTTTTTCAATCAGCAGACTGAAGAACTTATCAAATTTATTAAGGTCTTGTCTATAAACTTGCTCTATTTTTTCAAGCAAGTCTTTCACGCCTAAGTCAGTGATTTGGCTTACAATTTGCTTAATGGCATAGGGC
>JAYVKY010000403.1:0-2153 GCA_043767965.1 Pseudobdellovibrionaceae bacterium | reverse complement strand
TGATTTTTGAGCAATACAGCCTTACAGATCAAAGACGCTTAGCAAGTTTTAATTTGATATTGTCACCGCCTGAAGATTTTGTATTTGATGGGGTTGTTCGTCTTTCTGAAAATATGGATAAAACTGTTGAAAGATTATTTTTAACATCAACGGCTAAGGTATTTACAAATCAATTTAACTTAAAAATAAAAGCGAAAAATATCTATTCAGAATTTGGTGCAATGATTACAAATTTCCCTGAAGGCTTTACTGCTGAAATAGAACAGGTTGGTTTATCTGGTGGTAAAACCGAGATTTCAGCAGAAGTCGCCGTAGGCAATTTGCAAGTATTGATGAATGCACAAGGTGGTGGCGAAGGAAGGTGGGGTTATCCAGAAGGTACGTATGCTACTTTTGGTCAGTCCATATTTGTTCCTTTGTGCTATGGTAACTCCGGTTCAAGTGCGGGTGTATCGGGGTCATTTTTTTCATCTGTACAAACCTCTTCTGATTTTCAAATTTCAATCCAAATGAAAATTGCAAATGGGGGTCTTGCCGGTGTTTTGAATACAGTATGCGTATCACCAGCTATGAATCATACGCTATCGACGAAGTGTATGCCAGTGATTACACAACTTGAGTGTGGTAAAAAAACGATGATGGTTGCCGGGCCCGTGGGCAAACCAGGTCAAATTTGTACAAAAATGAATGCCAATGAAAATTTTAAGTGTGAAAAGTATTAAGAACTAAAACGTTAATTTAATTTCTTGATCAAGATTATATTTTTTAAAGGCAAGCTCAATCAACTGTGTGATGAGGTCTGAATAATTCAGACCTCGCGCTTGCCACATCATCGGATACATCGAAATTTTTGTAAATCCCGGTAAAGTGTTGACCTCGTTGACGATCAGGCTGCCGTCGGGGCGCATGAAAAAATCAACTCGCGCCATGCCGTCGCAGTTTAAAATCGTATAAGTTTTAACGGCTAGGTTTCGAATTTTTTCGGTTTCAACATCTGATAACTTGGCAGGAATAATAATTTCAGCACCTTGGTCATCAAGATACTTGGCTTCGTACGAATAAAATTCGTGTTTCACAACCAATTCACCCGGAGTGGCAGCTTCGGGTGAATGATTTAAACCCATGACAGAACATTCAATTTCACGGCCTTGAATAAATTCTTCGGCAATGATTTTGTGATCATACTGAAAAGAATCTTTTAATTTTATATTAAAATCATTTTCAGTTTTTATCTTATGCACACCAACAGACGAGCCCGCGTTGGCCGGTTTAATAAAAAAGGGTAATCCTAAATTTTTAGAAATAAGAACAAAATCATTTGCCTCATTTCTTCGAAGAACTTGAAATTTTGAATTCGAAATGCCTGCAAAGCTCATGACGATTTTCATGTATTCTTTGTCCATACAAAGGGCCGATCCCAGAACGGAACAACCAACAAACGGCACATTTATCATTTTAAGCAGTCCCTGCAGTGTTCCGTCTTCGCCATTAGTGCCATGAACAATTGGAAATGCGCAATCAAATGATAGTTTTTCGTTGGTGAGTAAGTTTAAAACATAGGGTCTGCCATTTAGCGAAATCAGTGCAACAGGTGTGTGATTTTTAAGTTCAGAATCATTTAGGGACTGTGAATCTGTTAAATTATTTTCAGAAAGTAAATACCATGTGCCCTGTTTTGAAATTCCAATTAAATAGGCATCGAATTGGTTTTTATCAAGTGCTTTAAAAATATTTAAAGCTGAACGAAGTGAAACTTCGTGTTCTGAGGATCTGCCACCAAAAATAATTGAAATTTTCTTTTTCATGCAATTATTGTCCATGAACTAGCACATTTCGACAAGCTCTTTACACATACTTTCGAGCCCTTTTTTTTCAGAACTAGTCAATTTAGAATCTGTCAACTTAAGTGAGCTGGAAAGAATTTTTGTGTACCGATCTGTGATAAAGTCATCTGAAGGACAGATTTCAGTATCAATCCCAATTTTTTTTAACCCGAAAATATCTACGTCGTTTGCAGCAACGGCGATCACCGGGTTCATTTTTTTTAAATAACGGGCCACGGGTTTTGCAGATTCGTTGAATACGATAATAGGCTTACTCTGGGCGTAAAAATTCAAGATATCGACCTGTGCAGATTCTGAATCAGTTAAATT
>JAYVKY010000402.1:0-4122 GCA_043767965.1 Pseudobdellovibrionaceae bacterium | reverse complement strand
CGAATTATTCAAATTTGCGTTCACGTTTATCTTATTTACTTTTTGAAGCAGAAACACCAAAAATGATGCCGCCGAATGAATTGGAGTCGTTGTGGTTTGGCAAAGATCAACGCATTTATATGGGTCATATTTTTTCAACAGGTATCATGCGCATGCGTATGCTGGCGGTTCTTGCTGGTTTTGAAATTCAGAAAGTTTACCCCTCAAGAATCAATTGGTCATCGCTAATTATCGGCCTGATATTTTATCCATTTATTTTGCTAAAGTCTTTTTTAAATTACCAAAGATCTGTGCGTAAATTAAAAATTAAAAATGACCCCGCACAGAAAAAAATATTGTTCAGCCTGTTGAAGCTGAACTTAAACCCAACAATTTTATTTGGCGGGCATCTGATCATCGAATTTAAACGTCTGCCAACGGCGTACCAGCCAAGCCTTGATGAGCGCGCTATTTTACATACGTAAAAATAAAGCTTTGACCTATAAATCAGCTCGGTTTACACATATCTGATATATTTTTAACATAACCAAGGAGACCTCAGTGGCTAATGAAAGAACATTCTCGATTATCAAACCAAATGCAGTTAAAAAAAATGTAATTGGTGATATCATTCACACTTTTGAAACAAACGGTTTAAAAATTGCGGCAGCAAAACTGACGATGATTTCGAAAGAAAAATGTGAATTATTTTATGCTGAACATAGTGCTCGCCCTTTTTTCGGCGAGCTGGTCACATTTATGACTTCAGGCCCCGTAATGATGATGTGTTTGGTTGGCGAAAATGCTGTTTTAAAAAACCGTGAAATCATGGGCGCGACTGATCCGAAAAAAGCAGATGCTGGAACAATTCGCGCTAAGCATGGTGATTCTATGGGTGAAAATGCAGTTCATGGTTCTGATTCCGTAGCCTCTGCTGAGCGCGAACTAGCCATATTTTTTGATCGTCACGAATTGGTAAATTTTTAATTTGTCGACAAATTTAAAATCAAATAAAAGGGACTCTAGCTCAGAGTCCCTTTTGCATTCAGAACAGATCGTTAACATCGAAAAAATGGCGGTTGGCGGATCAGCAGTTGCTAGGCTCGTGCTTGCTGAAAAATCTGTTGTCGTCTTTATTCCATATGCAGCACCTAATGAAAAACTAAAAGTCAAAATTACAAAAGTTGAAAAAAATTTTTTAATTGCCGAAATTCTAGAAATTATAATCGCAAGCCCAGCGCGAAGAAATGCCCCGTGTGAATATTTTGGTCAATGCGGCGGTTGCTTATGGCAACACATCACCGAGGCCGAACAACTCACACAAAAAGAACTTATTTTAACAGATTTATTTAAAAAATTCTTACCAACAACTGAATTTATTCTTCTTGAATCAGTGACAACTTCAGAAAAATTTGGCTATAGAAATCGAATTCAATTGAAACAGCTAGAACAAAAAATTGGTTACTTCAAGCGTGAGTCCCACGATATTGTTGAAATCGACAACTGTCTGATTGCTGAAAAAATGATTCAAGACTATATCCCACTTTTTAAAACAAAAATACGACCCTCGGAAAAACTGAAAAAGTTCGAGATTAAAATAAATCAATCCGGCACGGTTGAGCACTATCCCGTTGGTGAATTTGGCGAGGGACTCGCTTTTTCACAAGTGAACCGCTTTGTAAATCAAAAATTGGTCGATACCATTGTTGATATTTCAAAAAAAATTGGCCCAACGCATATCACCGAGCTTTACGCAGGTGCTGGCAATTTCACCTTTCCGTTGGCGGACGCTTTGCCTCATACCATAATTCATGCGGTTGAACTGAGCTCGGCATTAACAAAAAGTGCGGTCGAACGCCTGAAAAGTGAAAAAAAACACAAGCAAATTACATTTTTTACGACAAAATCTGAAAACTACTGCAAAATATCGGCAACCGTTTCAAACGAATTTGTTTTACTAGATCCGCCAAGATCGGGTTGTAATTCTGATGTTATTGCAAAATTAGCCGAAAAAAAACCTAAAATTATTTTATATGTCAGCTGCCATCCCGTAAATTTGGCTCGTGATTTACAAAGCCTTGTTTCAAACTATAAAATTACTTATTTACAAATTTTTGATATGTTTCCGCAAACCGATCATTTCGAAACATTGTGTTTACTGGAAAAAATTGGTTCGTGACTGATTGACTGATGTCGATTGCCTACTTAGCATAGAGATATATGCTAAACGTATGTTTTAAATTATTTTTATACTCTTGGATGGTTACATTTATTTTTTCTTGTCAAACTTCATCATTAGCAAATAATAAAGAGCGCGCATCGCTAAGAATGCAACTAGGAGTTGCTCACCTAGAAAAAGACAACTTACCGTTGGCACTGAAAGAGTTGTTGGTCGCCGAGGAATTGGATGCCGAGAACCCGCTTATCCACAGCAACCTAGGACTTGTTTATTTTCTGCGAAAGAAATTTGACTTGTCAGTTAAGCACTATATCAAAGCTATTGAGCTTCAGCCCAACTTTACTGAAGCAAAGAATAATTTGGCCCGAGTTTATATTGAGATTAAACAATACATTAAAGCCGAAAGCCTATTGAAAATTGTACTTGAGGACCTGACATACACCAATCAGCCATCTGCGTACATGAATTATGGCTTGATCCGCTTCAATCAAAAAAATTTTTCGGATGCAAAATCTTATTTTCGTAAAGTGATCGAAAGTGATCGCGAGTATTGTTATGCCCATGTTTACTTGGGCCGTAGCTACCTAGAGCTAGGCCAGAATCAAGACGCCGCCGACCAACTTGAAAGGGCAACGGCTCTGTGTCTGCCAATCAAAATGGATGAGGCTCATTATTTTTCAGCGATTGCTCATTATCGCCTCGGACAAAAAGGCAAAGCCCTGATTCGTTTTCAAGAAGTCACTCGGCTTTTTCCTGATGGGGCCGACGTTAATAGTGCTAAGCAAATGATTCAACTTATTCAGAGGGGCCCGCGATGAAAATAACTGGCGAATTACTGAGGGCTGAGCGACTCAAGCAAGATTTAAAAATAAATGATGTCGCATTTGCACTAAAATTAAGTTCTAAAGTTATTCAGTCTATCGAAGATGGTGACAGCGAATCCTTGCCCGCAAAGACTTTCGTTCGAGGCTTTGTTAAAGGCTACGCAGAATTTTTGAAGCTTGATTCAGCAATTGTACTTCGTCAATTTCAAGAAGAAATGGGCTCAACCAGCCCAGTACCAAAATCACCACCCCCAATGGCTGCCTCTTCAATGTCGCAACCCGCTGAAAAAAAGTATCAAGAACACCCTAAAATTTTAAATCAAAAAATAGGCTTAGGATTAACACAAAGACATGTTTTTATATTTATTTCTGTCAGTCTGTTTGTTGCAGCATTGGCAACTATAAATCATTTTATAAATAAATACTCTAAAGAGCGCGTTGACTATGCAGAGACCACAACAGTTTCAACCACCGTAAATTCGTCAACTTTATCGGCCGATTTACAGATGGCGAATTCAATCAAATCATCAGAAACTAAGCCAATGGCACCTGCGATAAACTCAGAGAGCTCAGCCGCATCGATACCGCCAACCGTTGCTGAAGAAAAAACTGCGCCCACACAAGACGCCGCGTACCCAACAATCGGTATTTCAAATGGCAAACCTGTTGAAGTGCTTATCGAAGCCAAAAAAGATATTGTTATTCATTATGCAAAAGGCAATTCTGCTATTTTTGAAAAAATATTAATTAAAGAAAATACATTTCAAATTATTAGATCTAACTTAGGTCTGCATTTACGTGCTGACGATGGCTCAAATTTAATACTTACAGTAAACGGATTCATCAGGCCGACCACTAAATCAAAACCATTACAGCTGACATTTTAAATTAATGAAGCCTTTTTACCTTGGCATAATTTTTTTATTATCAATTCTGGTTAAGTTGTTCTTAGCATGGCAACTTCCTGTTTTTGGAGACGAAGCCTATTATTGGTTTTGGGGACAACATTTGCAGCTCAGTTATTTTGATCACCCAGGCATGGTCGGATGGCTTACATCGATAGGATCACAGCTAGATTTTTTACCTTATTCGCTTACGGTGCGTTGGCCGTTTGTTTTGCTGAGCACGGGCAGTTTATAC
>JAYVKY010000401.1:0-3638 GCA_043767965.1 Pseudobdellovibrionaceae bacterium | reverse complement strand
TTAAATAATCCAAATCACCCCATTGCACATCGCGGAAAAACTGATCCATCGCTTTAAATAGCATCGGTCCACGCCAAACAACGGCCGAAGCCTCATCAATCAGAAAACCCATGCTCATCACTTTGATGCCGTGTCTGACAAGGGGTTCAATTTGATTTGCAGAATTAATAGCTGGTTTTTGGTTTAGGGCACCCATCATGCGAGGAATCGACGGGCCATAGATATCGGCATCAAGAAGACCGACGTTACCATATTCTTTTAAGGCCAAAGCCAAATTTGTAGCGATCGTGCTTTTGCCGACACCACCCTTGCCAGAAGCGACAGCGATAATTTTTTTAACACCTGGAATTGCAGTTTGTTGATCGAAAGGGTTTATAGCCATAAGGGGATCTCTCTTTTAAAGGTGCAAACTGTGAAGTTTGAAGTTTACAAAATAACAGCTTCATTTCATAATTAAATCACTTTGAACAGCCAACAGCTTTTTTATTTTAATTTAATTATCGGTGCAATTCTTTTAGCATACTTTATCTTCGGACGCGCTAAAGAAAAACGACCGACACAGCTTAATTTGCGGGCTCCCGATACCTCACAACCTGCTAATGAGCCATCTGTCATGATGCGACATATGCAACAACCCAAACAGTCCGTGTTAGAGCCCGAGTCTAAGCCTGCAGATACAAACGCCAGTAAAAATTTAAGCATATTTTTCTTATACAACGGCCATGATTGGGAAGCACATCAGGTTTTAGGTATACCTCAAGGCGCCGGTGTTGATGCTGCGACTCGTGCTTATCAAGATCAACTAAAGACAGCTGACCCATCAAGCTTTGATTTTTTAGAATTAGCCTACAACGCCATTTTTAAAAAACGGCGTAATGAACGGCTGTAGACTAAAACTTTGAAATTTAATGTTTATTCGAACCGATCATCAAATCGGCAATCAGTTTTGAAAAACGAACTGGGTTAGGAATTGAATTTCCTTCAGCCAATAAGGCTTGGTTAAATAAAATTTCAGACCAATTTTTTAATTGCTCATCATTGGCGTTAATCATCGCTTCAAAAATCAAATGGTTTGGATTAATTTCCAAAATTCGCTTTGTTTCCGCGCGCCCAGCAGTTTCGCCCATTTGCGATAAAATCTTTTGCATATTTGCTGACATATCATTTTGACCCGACACCAAACACACAGGCGTTTCAGTCAATCGATCTGAAATCACAACGTCTTTAACATCATTTGAAAGATTCGCTTTCATTTTTTCCATCAATGGAGTGAAACGTTCAACTTGGGATTTTTTGATTGTTTCTTTTTCTTTTTGTTCTGTCTCTGAATCCAGATTTAAGCCTTCTTTAGTCACAGAAACTAAGTTTCTATCTTTGAATTTTGTAAGGCCTTGTGTGACCCATTCATCAACCGCATCAGTTAAAAATAAAACTTCGAAGTTTTTTTGCTTCAACATTTCAAGATATGGTGATTGTTTGACTGTTTCTAAGCGTTCGCCGGTGATAAAATAAATATCTTTTTGCGTAGGCTTCATACGAATCAAGTATTCTTCAAGAGTTGTTAACGCTTCCGCATTCGTAGATTGAAACAATAACAAATCTTGAATTTTTTCAACCTGAGTCGGATCAGTGGGAATACCTTCTTTAAGTGTTGTACCAAATTCATTCCAAAACTTTTCGTATTCTGCACGGTCTTTATTTAGCCAATCTTTTAATGTGCTAAAGATTTTTGAAACAATATTTTTTCGAATCATCGTTACAAGGCGATCTTGTTGTAATAACTCACGTGAAACATTCAATGACAGATCGTTTGAATCTACTAGGCCTTTTGTGAATCGCAAATAGGGTGGCAATAAATCTTTGCAGTTTTCCATAATAAAAACCCGTTTGATATACAAATTTAAACCAAATTCATAATCTTTCATTTGGTAATTCCATGGCTTTTTTGATGGAAAATAAAATAAACTTGTGAATTCAGTTGTACCTTCGGCTTTGAAATGCACATGTTTTGATGGCGTTTGCCAGTCGTGCGTTAAATGCTGATAAAATTCGTTATATTCCTCAGGCTTGATCTCAGAGACCGGACGTAGCCATAAAGCCTTTTGGCTATTTAATGTTTGATCGTCAATGATGGTTTCTTTGATTTTAGTTTCTTCATTTTCTTTTTCAGTTTGAACATTCATCTGAATTGGCCAAGCGACAAAGTCAGAATATTTTTTAACCAAAGATTTCAATGTCCATTCATCTGTAAAATCTTGAACCGCTTCGTTACCGTCTTCGGTTTTTTCTGTGATTTGTTTTTTTAATTTCAAAGTAATTGTCGTCCCGAAACCTTCAGGCCGGGGTGCTGACTCAGTTGTGTATGTGCCATCACCTGATGATTCCCAAATTGTTCCGACATCTGTACCCGCTTTTTGCGTGTGCAAAGTCACAGTATCCGCCACCATGAACGCAGAATAAAATCCGACACCAAATTGACCGATCAGTTCAGGTTTTGATTTCATTTCTTTGTTCATTTGTGCAAAGGCCTTTGTGCCTGATTTTGCAATCGTACCGATAAATTCTGTGACTTCCTCGGGGCTCATGCCGATGCCGGTATCAAGAATTTGTAAAGTGTTTGTTTCTTTGTTGGGAACCAATCGGATTTCTAATTTCTTATTGTCAGGAATTAATTTTGCGTTTGTTAAGCTTTCGAATTTCAATTTATCAATCGCATCTGATGAATTTGATATTAATTCACGAATAAAAATTTCTTTTTGTGAATACAGTGAATGAATCACGATATCTAATAATTGTTTGATCTCGGCATTAAAGCTTTGAGTCGTTTTTTGTGCAGACATGGGGCCCCCTTTAGATAGTTTTGAATTCAACAGCAAATTAGGGGCTAGTTATAGCCTTGTCAAGGCGTTGGACTGTGTTTAAAAAATCTTGCTCTAAGAGCTTAAAGAGCCTATTGATAAAAACTAAAAGGAGACCTCTATGAAATGTGCATTGTTATCAATCAATCTATTATCAATTTTACTGGGTTCAAATTTATTTGCGACCGAGGTCGAAGTGTTAAATTGCAATACAAAAATTGAAATTTCCGGCTCTGGAACGCACGAAACAAAATTGAAAATTATCAATAAAGACGGAAAGCCCGTGGCGAAGATATCTCAAGGAGGAATGACCTATGAATCTCTCGTAGAGACATCAGATAACTCAATTCGTGTTGGATTAAGTGCCGAAACTATTTTTGATGATCAAACTTTAAATATCGGCGAGCGCCTGATTGTTCACGCCTTGATGGTTCAAGCGATACCAGAACTGAGCAAGATGTCAAAATTAAGTTTTGATTTAAAGGCGGTACGTTCGGCAAAAGTTTACGTAGTCAGACGAAATCCAGATCCGAATGATCCCGAGAATGAAGAAGATATTGGTATGACAGCCGTTATCGTAGCCAAAGACGAAGCTGGTCATGATCTGGGTTCATTTTTAGGTGGTCTATTGGTTACGCAATGTAATAACTAGAATTTATATTTAAAACCAAAGTCGAGCAGTTTATAGTCCGTAATTCTATGACCGATCAGTCTGTCATGGACGATTGAAATGATTATTTTTGAAAATGTTGATTTGTCATCTGAGTATTATGAAAAATA
>JAYVKY010000400.1:0-12269 GCA_043767965.1 Pseudobdellovibrionaceae bacterium | reverse complement strand
CTTGGCCAGGTGTTGATTGTTGTTCCTTCCTCATTGATTTTCAATTGGCAAAACGAGATTGAAAAATTCGCACCACAACTTCCGGTGATGATTTTTAATAGTAAAAACCTAGATGCTGTCGGACAAAAATTTGCAAACCAAACACCAATGTTGGTGATTACGACCTATGGATTGCTGCTTGAACACAATCAGTATTTTGATCAGTACAAATGGAAGACAATTATTTTTGATGAAGCCCAAAACTTAAAAAATATTTCTACCAAAAGAACAACCGCGGCCAGATCCCTGTCAGCACAGTTTAAAATTTGTCTAACAGGTACGCCCATGGAAAATCATTACGGCGAATTTTATTCTTTGATGGATATTTTGGTGCCAGGGTCTTTGGGGCGACTGGAAGATTTCAGACGACAGTTTGTGAATACAGACGTGATCACATCTGAACAAATGAGTGATTTGAAATTAAAAATGAAACCATTGTTACTGCGACGAACTAAAAAGGAAATTTTAGATCAGTTACCAATGAAACAAGAAAGTAAATTATCAATTGCCTTCGAAGAACAGCAAAAGGGAATTTACCGTGATATCGCACTTTCGTATAACCGACAAATTCAAGATGCACTAACAGAGATTACTTCAAATACAAAAAATACCGATGATATTGATAACGACAATATTGAAGACGCGAATCAATTTGTCACAAATGAAAAGACGCCCAATGTGCAACTGCAAATGTTGACAGCTCTGTTACGCCTTCGACAAGCATGCTCTGATCCGGCTGCTTTGCCAAATGTGAAGTATGATAAAATACCTCCGAAAATTCAAACCTTGCTTGAATCAATGCATGAAATTATTAGTAGCGGTGAAAGTGCCTTGGTCTTTACACAATTTATTCAAACTTTGAATCGAACTGCAGAAGTTTTAAGGAAAAGTAATATCCCCGTTTTTGTTTTACATGGCGGGGTACCAACAAAACAACGCCAAGTGATCTTGTCCGATTTTCATCATTTGAAAACCGGTGCTGTTTTACTAATGACTTTGAAAACAGGCGGTGTCGGTCTGAATTTAACCAAAGCCAGTTATGTCTTTCACCTCGAGCCATGGTGGAACCCTTCCGTTGAAAATCAAGCAACAGATCGAGCCCACAGATTGGGGCAAGAGAAACCCGTGCAGGTCTTTAAATATATTATGCACGAGTCACTAGAGGAAAAAATTGAAATCCTTAAAGAGCGTAAGGATAAAAAATTTCAAATCTTGCTATCTGATGTTGAAAACCCGACAAAGCTATCTAAAAATTCAAGTGGTCTGTCAAAAGAAGACTTTGATTTACTGATATCAAATTAATTTTTTTTAATGTCGTCAGCAATTTTTTTGTAAAATAAAATTTGACGGTCACGAATAACACCGATGTTTCGAATGCCAAGCAGTAAAAAGTTTCGATAACCCAGAACCTGTTCCCAATGCTCAAGTGGAATTAAAAAATTTTTATCAACATACATTTTGGCTGCTTTATTTTCGGTGGTTAAAAATCCGTGAATTCCAAGGCTTGATTTAAAGCCGACAATGCCATCTGAATCACCTGGGATAAAATGGTCAGTCACACGAAGCAGTCCTGATAAATTTTTTGCATTCCAAATATCAAGGCCTTTTGGTTGCCAGCCACCATAGGTCATAATCTTTAAACTGTCGGGGACTCGAACAGTTTTTATGAACTGTTCCACATATTTGGGTGTTAGTTGCCGAAGGCCACTGAGCGAGCTGATATTCGTTAACTCAGTAAATAACGACGAATTCTTGCGCCAAGCTTCAAGAAAATCTAAGCCCAAATAGGGGGTGCTGATGGTGACTAAATTTTTTATTATTATATCTGTATTTTGAAGTGCATATAATGAATAAAATCCACCGGCACTATGAGCGACGATATTTATTTTTCCGTTTTCATTTTTTTGAATTTCACGCAGTTGCAAAGTTAATGCCTTGCCATTTTCTTCAATTGTACCGACGGGGTCAAGCCCCTTGATGACGTAAACTGTAAAACCCGCATCTTCAAAGGTTGTGATGATTTCATCAGAAAAATATTCTGGTGCAAAGGCGTTAAAAAAACCAGGTACCAGAGCAACAACATCTTTTGAGAAAACATTGATCGAAAATAAAATAACAAGAAGGGCTGTGTATATTTTTATCATAATTATTTACTCATCTTTAAATCAATGTATGTTGAATGATAAGGTCGAATAATGGCGTTGATCGTTCGTGATTTGATGCCTGGTAGTACCACTTTGAATGAAATCGCTGTGCCATTTTCTAAAGATTTGTAATCATACTTAGTGTCGTTCTTGGGTATAAATAGCCCTGTTAAAACAACTTTTAATTGCTCTTGATCTAAATACCGGGTCATTTTATTAATCAAAACTGAGGCGATTTCTTTTTCGCGCGCGACAGCGATATAGTTATCGGAATTTAAAGATGATTTTAAATATAAAGCGTCATTGATTTTTTCAGTATCAAATTGCAAATAGTTAAGTATATTTTTTTCATCAAATTTTGCAAGATCATAACCCTTTGGCAGTCGCAAGTTCAGCTCGATGGTAAAGCCATGCAGTTCGCTAGCTAAATGATTTTGCGCGTCACGTACTTTGTCAGTTTTTAAGACGGTCGAAAGTGTTTTGTCGTCCTTTGAGCAGGTCGAGTTTTCGCGCTGACAATCTGCAAGTGCATCTAAAACGTATTTGTAGGATGGGTGTGCAGAGCATTTCTCTAGGTCGGCGCAATTTTCATTATAAACCAGTACAACATCGCCCGCTAAGCGCGTCCAGGAGTCCCCAAGCTTTGATAAGTTTTCAACAGCCTTGTCGTACTGTTTGGCTGTAACAACGGTCGCATGTGAGGCCTCTGTAAAATAGATTTTATGATTCGCGGGTTGGATTGCGTATTTAGATGCTATAATCGGTGTGACGTGCCCATTTTCGTAATTAGGATCAGTTTCAATAATTGAAATAAACTGAGCATTGCCAGAGGGTGTGATAACCGCATTATCAGTTTCGCGGCGTTTGTATCCAAAAGTGTAGGGTTTATTGATCGAATCATTGATAAATTTAAAAATAGGGTTTTGAAAATCATCGCAGCCCTCAGTTTTTGCGCCAGCATCTGTTTCAAAACATTGAACTAACGGGGCTATAGTCGTCCATTTGACTGAATTTTTTGAGTTACTTAAAAGGCCGATACGTAGATTTGTTTCGGGCACGCCACCTATAGATAAACCTAGAAATTCATTATAACTTATGTGCACCGCAGAGATTGTACGTATATTTTTATCATAAAAAGTTTTGATCTGTTCCGTGGTTTGTAATTGATTAAGTAACAGATCAGTACCTGCATCAGTCATATTTTGTGCCCAGACCAAACTGTTAAATTGCGTTGGGCTTAAATACTCTTTTGATTTATCACGCAGGGCATTTCGAATTTCTACGGTTATAAATTTAATAGTATCTTTTAAAACCTTAATATTTGAAGTGACTAGGCCTGGTTCTTTGGCTCCCCAATAGGCCGAACCAAGGCCTACGAAATGTTTTAGATGATCGGCATATTTTTTAGCGACGGGATCTTTGAGCGCATCGAAATACCAAGCCATTCCCACTTGGCCGCCCATTGAATAGCCAACTAAAGAAATTTGATCAGTGTCGTTTAATACCGGTACCATCTGTGCCAATTTAGTTTGAACTTCATGGCCGGCTTTTTCAGGGGTGTATCCTGTGTCAGCAACCGCATACGTAATATTTAGGGGAATAACTTCATAGCCAGGATCAATTTTTTCTAAGTGAGTTTTGATCAGAGTATGAAAATCGCCGAACGAAACATCGTTGCCGCGAATACCATGTAATGTTATAATGTAATGTTTTGGCAGTTCTGTTTTTGCTGGATCACGTTTTTGAAAACTTGTGCAGCTGTTTGTAAAAATAACAATTGTAAGAATTCCAAACACTAGATTTAGTGTATTTTTTTTCAAATGTCCCCCTCAAGACTGCCAAGTGCTCTGTGATAGAAATCACTTGATCCATGGTTTTTAAGCCTCAGACTTAAGCTTTAACTCTAGTCTTAGACCCCAAGGCTGTCATCATCGGTAAAAATTAGTTTTTCTTAAAACGTATAAAATTAACCTTATTGTAATTTGACATATTGCGACATTGGTTGATTTAGGGTATAAACATCGAACGCGAAAAAAATATCCATTACAAATCGTTAATTTTGTCGATTTGTAATCGCAAATTTTAAGATGAAGAGCTCGGGGGAGATCAGATGTCATCAATTGAAACGGCCATAGTAAATACGACAAATGTTATTCAGACATTAAATGAAATAAAAAATGAAAATGGTACAGAGGTACAAGTTGTTAAAGTCACAGCGAAGTCAGTCATCATTGAAAAAATAAATGAAGATGACGATTTCGCTGAAGAAGACGAGCGCCCCGTCGATCGTTTTTCTGGTGAAGATGATGCAGATCTAGATGTTGCTGGGCAAACGCAAACAGGCGCTGTGCAAGCATTGACGGAAGAGGAAGAAGAATTTGATTTTGACGCTGTTGAAAATATTTTGGAATTGCCAGATACGGGTTTTCCGCGATTCACATTGGCAAAAAATAAAGCAAGGTTTTTACGTATGGTATCTTGGTATCGTCAAAAAGAAGAGTGGATCGAAGTGGCTCCGATCAGCGGAGTTGCTAAATTATTTAAACAACAATCTAAAGAACTTGAAGGTATTCGCTCAAGTAAAATGGATTACGAAATGGAACTAGAAACGGGGACATTAACGCCGTCACAAAGATCATATCGTCGTGATGAATTAAAAATGTGTCGTGTCCAAGAGAAAATGGCCGTTCATTTAATTGCAAAGTTACAGCTGAAAATTAAATCAGGTCGCAGATAAATTTTAATAATACGTTGATTTATACTTTGAAAAGCGGAACATAGATGTATGTTTCGCTTTTTTATTTTTAAGATTATTTTTTGCATTTCTTGTGTGTCATTTTCTCAGTCTGAACTGACATTTACTGAAAAACAGATCACTCCTGTTTTAAAGCAAGGATCTGATCGAATATCAATTTTAACATTTGTGTCTGGTGCGTTCGCCGTTGGTTTATCAGAGCCCTCGGATGATTGTGTGCGTTCAGAATGGAAAAACAACCAACAGATGAATAAATCATCATCACATGCGGGTGATTTGATGGGAACAGGCGCAGTTGCGGTATTATCATCTGGGTTTGAATATTTTTTTGATGAAAGATCATATGCATATCAGTCCCATTTAAGGGGGCTGGCTTACGGCGGAATAGTGATCTATTCATTAAAGACGGCCTTTGCACGACCGCGCCCAGGAAATAGCGATAATCATCAATCTTTCCCGTCGGGGCATTCAACGATTGCCTTTATGTCGGCGACACATTTAACTTATGCGTATGGTTGGAAGGCCGCCGTGATTGCTTATCCGATTGCTTCATTTGTTGCGGCCTCAAGGCTTGCTGATGATGCGCACTGGTTTTCAGACACTATCGCCGGAGCTTTTTTAGGTTTTATCGTAGGGCGTGCAACTTATTACGATGAAAATGAATTTTATCAAAGCCATGCTTCAGAACAGGCCTCGAACGCTTCGAAAATAAAAACTGAATTTTTCCCATTCTGGACGTCTGAATCAGCAGGTCTTGCGACCATCGTATCATTTTAGGTATCAAACATTTAAAAAATTAGCTCAGACGATTAATTTTTTGCGCCAGAGATTTCAGGTAATCATTTTTTCTAAGTTGTACATCCAGTGGAACGTGCAGCTCAGTTTTTTTAGTCATTAAATGCAAATCAATTTCTTTTTCCATTCGGTAAATGGGGCCTGCAAATTTATTCGAAACATATAAGGCAATAAAAGTTGAAATCAACAAATTGATAACGGCAGGTAAAATAAATGATAAAATCAAAAGCTTTTTCCAAGGGCCAAGGACTCTGGCGTCAACTAAAATGGATAAATTTACTTTGGTGCTGTGCTCAAGCCACGACATTGATAAATAAATTAAACCAATTTGTAGTGCTGACAAAATAATTACACCCAAAATAATTTGTATCAATATAGGCTTTTGAATTTCTGGGTATATAAATACCTACGACGAAAAATTTGCATATCAATTTATTCAGTCGTTGTTTTCGTTTTAACATTTGATAATATTGTGTAGCCATCATTTGTTTGTGTCAGGGGGCTTTGTGCAGATGCTCCGAACGAATATGTGACTTTGTAATTATCGGAAGTGACAACAGCTTGCGATCCTCCGGGGCCGAAATCTATAGTTGTTGCTTTGGAATCAAAAAAATCTGCAATGCTAGAGCCAATCGTTGTAATTAAAGATGAATTACCAAACGGGCTGCAAGACTGCAAAACAAATGAAAAAATTATTAGAAGACCACAAATGAATAACTTCATACTTTAGTTATCGTCATATTTACAGCAAAACTTAAATCAGTGTTTCCACACAGCGATTTTGTCCGAGTTAATTACAAAGCGACTGTGTCACATTGATACATTTCGGAGCATTTAAAATTTTACAGGAGGCCAGTTTTGGATTCATCACGCAGCCGATCTAAAAACAATTTTTTCACTTTCGATAAACACTTCTCTATCTGCCTAAAATAGTTTTTGTTGCCCATCAAGATATGTTCGATTACATATTTTACACCACCCATGCTAATCAGTTCGCCGGATAGTGTTTTTCTAAATTCTTGCAAGTAAAATAAATTATTGAGCTGGTTTATTTTTTGAAAATTTAAAACTTTCCAAGCTGGCGTTGGGTCAGCAGCCATAACACCAAATTTTTTATTATGATTAGGAATAAAGTATTCCAAAGATATTCATTGGCATGTGGTATTCGTCTTATGCCCTGACGTCTAATCTCAGGTATAAGACGGTCTTGAAAAGTATTCCACATTCTTTCCATGCGCCGCCGCTTGATCAACATAAATAAACTCTGGCGCTCCAAATTTTTCAAACACTCGTTGCATCACTATCATCACTGATATTCGATCCTCAGCTGGAAAAAATTCAGCATAAATACATTCTGAAGTTGCATCATCAATACAACCAATTAAAACAGATTTTAAACCAGTCCCAAACCAATCATGATCTGAACCATCCATTTGCAACATCATGCCGATTCGCAGCATTCGGTTTCTGAGCGGGTGTGGCTTCTTGCGCTTACGATGTTTTCTTTTTACATGATTTACTTCATGTGCCCATAACCTGAAGGTTTCATAGGGTACTGTTAATCCGTGATCGACCTTAATTTGTTCCAAAAAATGAGTCATATTAAAATCAAAATATTCAGCTTTATATAAATTCAAAATTTTCTGTTTCAATTCCAAGTTAGATTTATTAACTGGAATCTTTCCGAAATTGCCATGCTTTATGCCGACGATGCCTTTAGCTCGAACTTTTTCAATAATACGAAGTGTCTGTCGATAACTGTTGTTGATTCAGGTGTTAGATCTAATCTTAGAAAATCAAAAACAACTTGCTCATTACATGTATAAGAGCTATTATATTATACATAAGTGAATAAAAAACTAATAACAGCCAATAAAATAGACTTTAAATTAAATACATTTCAGCTGGCGTCACCCGTTGAAATTTGCCAACAATTAGCAAAGCGTCTTTGTCAGCAGAGGTTGTTTAAAAATATGAAACAAAGCGACCTGGCAAATCGCAGCGGCATTTCGTTGGGAACAGTTAAAAATTTTGAAACCAAAGCCCAAGTTTCATTTGAAAATTTAATGCGAATGATCTGTTCCCTGGGTTTAAATAATGAACTTGAAAATTTATTTCAAATCGAAGCGCAATCAATTTCAGATCTTGAAAAAATAGAAAAATTGAAAAATAAAAATATCAGAAAACGAGCCCGATGAAAAAAATCAATGTTATATATAATGGTTGGGGTGAAAACTGGCCGCTCGGTCAACAGGGCCTGTGCCGGATTTTAAAGCAAGATTTAGATCCATCGCAGTTGGGGCATTCGTTTGAAGCCTTAGTCATTGGTGAAATCAGGGCGTATAACAGTTATCTGAAATTAAATAAGACGCTGTTCTATTATAAATATACAGGCTGTTATGAAATCGGACATATTGATTGAAACCAGAAAAAAAACGATATCAAATTCAGCGCTGTACACAGTTATAGAAATTAAATCCACAAGGTCATGGGATCCCAGATGGCGCGAAGCGCTTTTTGATTTGCAAAATAAATCCAAAAGTAAAATTAATCGTTTGGTCGGAGTTTATCGCGGAAATAAAAAATTGTAGTTTAAAAATATTGACGAATACCCAGTGGAACAGTTTTTGGAACTTTTGGCGCAAGATCAGTTTTTGAATCCATTAAATCCAACAGCTCGAATTTAAAAAGTAAAGCCCATCTGCGCAGCTGATGGCTTGGACAACGATTTTTTCTTCTTTTTTAGGCCCGCTTTTCGATTTGACAGTCTGATTTTATTTTCTTTAAACAACTGTGCAACCATTTTTATTTCTTCATGATCTGCAGTTAATTTTTTAATTTGTTTTTTAATTTTATTTAACTGCTGACTGAGCGGTTTTTTTACTTTTGTTTCAAGGATTTTATAATTTTTTAAGTTTGAAAAATTCCATGCCGGGTGATTTTTTAAATTACTAAATTCGGTTGATAAAATAAGATGCTCTTCAGAAAATGATTCTGCTGCGGATTTTAAATCATACAATCCCAATTCGTCATATTCTTTTAAAACAATCAAAACCTTGTGTTGCAGGTTGGTTATATTTTTCAAGTCATTATTTTTGTGAGCATCGGCCACTTTTTTCCAGATAACTTCGAACCAAGATTTTAAATGCGGATGCTGATCTAATTTTAAACAGTCAGGATGAATCTTGCGAACAATTTTTTTATAAATTGATTTTACTTGAATTCTAATCGACTCGCTAACTTCCGCGTTTTGGTGCAGCTGATTATTTTTTGTGAAATAGTTTTCATTAAAATGATCGTCTCGAATTTGTTGAAGCTCTTCGTCTTGGTCCATCATTTCGTCGGCTGTCATTTCGAATTGCTTTTTGATAATTTTATTAATGACTATTTTTTGATTGGACGGCGCTAATTTCCAAATTCGACGAAGAATATCGGTTCTGGAACAAGGTAGCAAAAGGCTAAAGGCGTCGAGCAAAAACTGAACTCCGGCATCAAAGTTTCGCATACTTTGAGTTATTTTTTTGTCAGACATTGCTTCAAGATTTTGTATTAGATTTTTGTGTTTTTCACGATTCCTAAGTATCGTCTCTTCATCTTTTTTCATTTCAGAGAACTCAGCGTCATCGTCTTGGGATTCATCGAAATTGTCAGAATCGCAATATGCATTATCTGGGCCATCAGATTTGGCTCGTTCACGACGGCAGCCTGCACAGTCGCATTGATCATTAGGTCGTGTTTTATTAATTTCTGCTTCGAGGTCTTGTTTTCTTTGTTCGCGTGCAAGTTTAATTTGATTACAAATTTCTGCATTGCCAGACTTATACTGGTCTTCTTCGTGCTTTAAAAATAAATAGGCCTCTGGTATCGAAATATTTTGTGTCTTCGAAACAATAATCATCATGTTATGAAAATCAGCTAAAGAGTTAAATTCCTGCTGAGTTTTTTGAATGGTTTCAAGCGTTGAGCTTAAAGTTAATTTGTACCAGTCTTCATATAGCTTAAGATCGACATCATTAAATTGGCTAGAGCTTTTTTCGAGATCTTCAATTTTTTGCAGATTTTTATGTGCGTATTGAATTGCTTTTTTTCTTAACGGAGCATTGTCAACAATCACTAATGATTTTGAAGTGGATGTTTTTTTGTAGGAAGAATTTTTAGGATTTTTCGAGCGCACGAGTACTCCCATTTTATGGAATATATTTTTTACCGATGGGGGCACTTTTGGCAAGACAAAATGATTAATCCCTTCAATTGCAATAAATTAGCACATTCCACATGCGTAATGGAGAATATGCCTTATAAAACTTATTACGCATGCAAGACAAAATCCTAGTACTATTAGGATTTTGTCTTGCATTATCCTAGTAGTACTAGGATAATGCATATATGAGGTTTGTCATGAAATTCAAACGAATCTATGAAAAGCCACGGACTTCAATTTTATTACTGGGCCCAAGGGGCACGGGTAAAAGTACATTTATCAAAGGTGAGGTAAAACCTGATTTAGTTATCGATTTGCTAAATCAAGCGACGTTTAGAAAACTTTCATTAAATCCCAGCTTACTAGAAGAAATGATTGCGTATTTAAAATCTAAAGATGTTGTTCTGATCGATGAAATCCAAAAAATCCCAGAATTGTTGAATGAGGTTCATCGTTTGATCGAGGACCGTGAAATTATTTTTTTATTAACGGGGTCAAGTGCCAGAAAATTAAAAAGAAGTGGTACAAATCTTTTAGCAGGCAGGGCTCTCTCTAAAAAAATGTTCCCACTGACTTTAAAAGAGATTGGATCTGAGAAAACGATTTTAGAATTAATATTTTCTGGAACATTGCCCAAAGCGGTCACTGCAACAGATGTAATGCTAATTAACGATTTTCTATTTACTTATGTTGAAACATATTTGAAAGAAGAAATTTTTCAAGAAGGACTGGTTCGTAATTTAAATGAGTTTTCAAAATTTATCGAGTTAGCAGGCCAGTATCACGGACAAATTTTGAATTTTGAAAATTTATCACGAGATATCGGAAAATCCGGAGACACCGTAAAATCATGGTTTCAAATTTTGCAAGATACTCTTATTGGACAATTGATCGAACCGTACCCGCTGAAGATAGCAGCCAGAGAGAGCAAGCATCCTCGATTTTACTATTTTGATTGTGGCGTCGCCCGAGCTGCGCAAGGAGTTCAAAAAATCGAAGATATCCCTGAGCAACGAGGGTTTTATCTGGAGACCTTAATTTTGAACGAGCTGAAAACTTATTTTGAAGTTCATCGTAAAAAATATAAAATATTTTATTACAGCATTTCAGCAGTTGGGGATTTAGATTTTATTATTGAAACAAAGAAAAAAACAATTTCAGCACCAGCTCAGTTTGTTGGAATTGAGATTAAATTTTCAAAAGTATGGAAACCTGAATTTGAAAAAATTTTAATCAAAATCAAAACTCAATATCCTCAGCAAATGATTAAATCAATCGGCATTTATTTAGGGCAGCAGCGGTTAACCAGAAATAGTATTGATATTTATCCAATTCAGTTGTTTGTGGATCTTTTATGGAAAGATAAAATTTTTGAAAACTAACGCTCTCTACGAATTTAAATCCAGGTACTTGAAGTGGTAGTCTTAAAAAAGACCACTTAAATTGAAATTAAGTTTTCAAAAGTATTGAAGTCTGAAATTAAAAAAGCCCACGTGCGTGGGCTTTTTTAATTTCTCAAAATTTGAAAAACAGTTTGAACTACGGCGAACCTAATCCTGGGATTGAGTTCATCGAAATCATTCCATGAAAACGAGACGCTTTAAAAACCGGATCTAAATATGCTGGAGCTTCTGTTGCAGACGGGCGCATAAACTGCCACTGTTCTTGCGCCATTGTAAAATGTGTCACGCGCGTTTTAAATATTGTACCTTCTGTAACGAAAACCATATCAGCGCCATCGCCAGCCATTCCTAGTGCGATCGATAAAGTCACTTGGTTTGTCAGGGCCGCTTTACCAAAGGCCGCATAGGCTTTTGTGTATTCGACATCATCATTGTATTTAACAGCCATGTTTGTCATTGCCTCAAATAATTTTTTAATGGCTGGTGTTGTTTCGCTACGTATGATCGACGCGCAATCATAATTGCTACGTGATGTTTGTGAAAGTTTACATAATCCACCGGCTTTAGTTGCGATCAGCGAGTTCATGCGATCTTCGGCCCATTTTTGCAGACTTGATTTATTCAGACCTTTGCCATACGTCACTAAGCGCTTAGAGGCTGTATCGCCGATTGTTAAAGTCGCGGTCATGTTCGTATTGCCAAGACGATCATTTGTATCCAGTGATTTAACAGCTAACTGGTCTAAGCCAATATCTGTAACCAGATTATTCAAACGTTGTGTGAATGTACGTACCGAGTTGCTGTTATCTTGAACCGACCACGTAAATATACCCATTTCACCTTGCGTTTGAAACTTGTTTGTATTCAGTGCGCTTGATTTATAACGTACGCCGTAGAATTTTTTTGTATCAGAAGCGCTTGTGTGCGCCAAC
>JAYVKY010000399.1:0-2443 GCA_043767965.1 Pseudobdellovibrionaceae bacterium | reverse complement strand
CGAAATTTTTCAGACCTGTTAATTTGCCCAAAAGTTCCAAAAAAAATACCTGATTTTTTGTCTGTGGACGAAGTCACTAGCGTCATCAAAATGTATTCAGGTCGCGAGCTGTCACATAAAGAAATTCAACAGAAAGCTTTGTTTGTCTTATTGTACGGCGCAGGCCTTCGCATCAGTGAAGCCTGTGGATTAAAATGGAAAGATATTGATTTTACTTATCGAAAAATTTTGATTCTGGGCAAAGGAAACAAAGAACGCATTTTGATATTACCCGAATTCTGCATTTTAAATTTAAAAAAATTAAAATCTGAGAATGAAATACATTACAGCATAAAAACAGAATTTGTTTTTGGACCTAAAAAATTAAATCCACGAATAGGTTATCAAATGATTTCTGATGCTGGCGTTAAAGCAAATTTAATGAATCAAATTCACCCACATTCCTTGCGCCACAGTTTTGCGACACATCTGTTAGCCAGCGGAGCCAATCTGCGGACATTGCAAACTCTCTTGGGACACGAATCCTTAGCGGCAACCGAGAAATACACACATTTAAATATAGATGCCTTGGGCCGCATGATCGAAGCCGTACATCCGCTGTCGAAATTGAAACTTTAGTAAGTGCTTCCAGCAATTGCTTTTAATAAACGCTTCCAGCGTTATCTGCTGTCTTTAAATACTGCAGCACTTGGGATTCGATCGAAGATAAATATTCAGATATATTTTTTACTGCATCAGGCACATCATCGATTTGATCAGAATCGGCGATATTTATTTTCAAAAAAACAGCCATCCAATCATCCATTGATATCACACCTTGTTGATATAAAAACTTCAGGCAGAAATGCATTTTAAAGCGTAGAATATTTTTTGTTACCCCTAACCCACGTAATGAATGCCCCAGTAAATTAAATAAAAAATGTGAATTGCTGTCGCCTTCTAGTGATACATGATAAACACAGTTTAAAAAAAACAATGCCAGATCAAGTCGGTCATAATCTTTACGAATCAATTTAAAATCATCAATCAGTGTCGCATCATTTAAAGTATTTAAGCCACTCTCGATTTTTGATTCTTTATACGTTAAAGTTACAAAATGAGTAGGCTCTAGAATACCACCACCGAAGCGTTTTTTACTTTTCAATGCAGATCTGGCGATAAACGATTTTTTAGCCCCAGAAGATGACAGAGCATGAATAATTAAATCTGCCTCGCTGTATTTGGTTTTTTTTAGTATAATAAAGCGATCCTGTTGTTCTGACAAAAAATCAGCCCACAGACCAAGATGACTCAGTCACAATACTTTTATAAATTTCTAAAATCTGTGATTCAAGTTTTGAATTCTGCACAAAGGCTTGATTAGACAGTGTCACTAAATTTAATAACAAATTAGGTTTTTCGGCCTCGGGCCACCAATTTTTAAATGTGTCCAAGACCCATGTTGGCAAAGAACTGGGTGCGAAAATAAATTCAGCAGGTATGTATTTATGATTGATTAATTTTTGCATAAGCATTGTGCCTGAACAATTTTTAAATATGAAGGTTTTTCGATCTGCTAAATAATTGACCGTTGGTTGAAAAAAACTTTCATATTGATACTGTGTAAGTAATTTTAATTCAACATTAATAAATTCATTTTTTTCAGTATGATTATAATCATTTTTTTGAAAAGCACCAATGAGTGTTGGCGCCTTTAGTTTATCTGTGAAAAAAAGCTGTACTTGCTGTGACGAAAAAAGATTACCGGATTCAACCAGAATTGCGTAATTATTTTTAAACACTTCTGCTTTGTTTATTTTTCTTGAGGCCTGTGTCACTTGAATAGAAAAAATTCGTTTGGCTGAAAGTATTTTATGAATCTCAATACACTGAGCCTCTGAATAAAGAATTTCACCTGTCACTTCATTTTCTGCTGACCACAGAACAAAATTTGTTTCTTTATCAATTTCTTCTAAAAATTGATTTGAATTTTGACTAGCTGTTTTAAATTGAATCTGAGTTTGTTGGCGTAAAAAAATAGGAATCATCGATTCAAAGACTGATGACCCTTGCCTGATCAGGGCAACCTTAGGCCTGTGTGATAAAAACTGTAACAATGAAAAGCTGATATCATAGATAGCAAGCCCCATTGTTTCATAAAAGCGAGTCTTGTAGAGGTCAGTCGAAAATTCTTGATTAAGCTTAAAATGCCTTTCGGCAGTTTCAAAATGATTCATATTTTCAAATTGTTTCATAATTGTGACTTTACGGTCACGACTTATGTCTGAAGACCAGACTGAATGTGTTATAAATTGCGCAGGACTTCAGATTCAGATGAAATGGAAGTACGCTATATTAAATTTATTTTTCAGATCGGGAGGATCACATGAAAAAAATATTATTACCGCTACTTATACCCATGCTTTTACCCATGACCTCGTTTGCCCTGTTTGAAGCGCGTGCC
>JAYVKY010000398.1:0-2074 GCA_043767965.1 Pseudobdellovibrionaceae bacterium | reverse complement strand
CAAGACACCAATCTGGGATAAGGGTTTTGAAAAAATAAAATTATTATATATTTCAACCCCTTTTTATAAATCTTTTGAAAAATTTATTTCAATGGCGATGAATGAAAAGGATAACGCGCTTGAAATTAATGTCGTTGTGAATGACATTTTACATGCAAGCGTTTCAAAAAAACCAAAAATCAGATATGCACCGATTCCTCGAAAGTTTATGAATTGGACTTTGCCCCGATTATTGCCGATACGTTTTTTTGATTATTTAACGTGTCGGGCTTTGGGATTGGTGCGACAATAAATTTTAATTTAGCTTTTAAGTTAGCTTTAACTTATAGGTTTAAATTTTGCTGTAAAATGACGAAGAAATGGGGGTTCATAAGTCATTGTTAATCCGCGCAGACTATTTTTATGGGCAACGATTTCTTCAAAGCCCTCAAGAATATAATCAAAATGACTTTGCGTATACACACGCCTTGGGAAGGCCAACCTGACCAATTCCATTTCAGAGGCTATAAACTGTCCGGCGATAGTTTTTCCGAACATCACAGAGCCGATCTCGCAGGTTCTGATGCCTTCTTGCAAATACATTTCACAGGCTAAGGATTGACCGGGAAATTGATTTTGTGGGATGTGCGGCAGAAATCCTTTCGCATCGATATATACGGCATGCCCACCGGCTGGCTGCATGGTTGGAATACCTAATTGATTTAAACCATCGGCCATATATTTTGAAACCGCAATGCGGTAACTTAGATAATCTTCACTTAGAACTTCAACCAGGCCGACAGCTAAAGCTTCAAGATCGCGAGCAGCCAGGCCACCATAGGTTGGAAATCCTTCCATCAATATGAGCAAGCTTCTTAATTTTTCTGTCCATTCTGTATTTTGGACAGAATTTTTTAATGCAATAAAACCACCAATATTGACCAGGCCATCTTTTTTAGCCGACATCAAACAGCCATCCGCCATCGAGAAAGTGGCTTGTGCGATATCTTTGATGGTTGCATTTTTATATTTTTCTTCACGTATTTTAATGAAATAACTGTTCTCTGCAAAACGGCAAACATCCATAATAAATGGGATATTATATTTTTTATAAATACGGCTTGCGCCTTCGATATTTTCAAGGCTGACGGGTTGTCCACCGCCGGTATTATTGGTTATCGTAAGCATACCGAAAGGAATTTGAGCGTGATATTCTTTACAGAAATTTTCTAATTTATGTAAATCGATGTTGCCTTTAAAGGGATAAATTTTTTGTGGATCTTTACCTTCAGCGATGACGAGGTCAACGGCTTCGGCACCCAATTGTTCGATGTTTGCACGTGTTGTGTCGAAGTGATTATTCGATGGTATTTTTTGACCCGGTTTAACCAATGCTGAAAAAAATATTTTCTCGGCCGCACGGCCTTGATGTGTTGGGATAATATTTGAATATCCTGTTAAATCTTTGACCACCTTTTCGAATTTATGATAACTGCGCGAACCCGCATAACTTTCATCAGCGACCATCATCGCGCCCCATTGGTTGGCGCTCATGGCTGTTGTGCCAGAATCAGTTAAAAAATCAAAAGTGACGTGTTCAGCTTTAATTAAAAATAAATTGTAGCCAGCTTCTGTTAAAATTTCTGCACGCTGAGATTTTAATAGGAAGGGTAGCGGTTCAACCATCTTAATTTTAAAGGGTTCTATAATTGTACGTTGTTTTTTTGGGGGTGGGGTATTCATTTAAAAATCTTAAAATTAAAACTATTTTTTGTCACATAATTTAAACAATGACACAGGCACTAAGTTTGATATTATTTGCGAATGAAGACACTGCCCAAGCTGATCAGTAAAACAAAAATAATGCGCGGATATCAATGCCCAAAGTCTTTTTATTTATCGATTCATCATAAAGAATGTGAACCCAAACCCAATGCTCAGTTGCAAGCCCTGTTTGACCAGGGAAATTTAGTGACTGAATATGCCAGACTGCATTTTTCAAAAAAATACTCTGAATCTGTAATTGTTGATAATACACCATGGGATTTCTCTGGCGCATTAAAAAAAACAAAAGAACTGTTAAATTTGAAATCAA
>JAYVKY010000397.1:0-4229 GCA_043767965.1 Pseudobdellovibrionaceae bacterium | reverse complement strand
TTTTCAAAGCAACATTCAAAGCCGCACTGATAACTTCGGCTGCCACAATGTTACTTATGTCTTGTCAACGGACGCAATTTGCACTAGTAAACTCAGAGGTTCAGTCTTCATTAGCGACACCAGATATACCACCAGATGTACCAATTTTATTTGTTCCTGTTTTTTCAAAAGGGATTTGCGCGATAGACTCTTCAACAGTGCTAACGTCATGTCAAAAGTGCAAGGTTCCGTTAAATCCACCGCTATTTCAGTTTTCTAAAAAAGGGCAATCTTTAATAGATATCATGGCGATCGGTTGCTCGATTCCCAACAAAAGTGCCGCCAGTAATTATGTTCCACCTACTAAAGCTGAACTTATACAAAGACTGAATCAACTGACACCAAAATTTTATCCTGATTCAGATATGAGTCCATTACAGGTCAGCACAATTGAAGGTCTAAAAACGGATTCAGCACTACAGCAAAAAATGTTTGGTGATCTTTGGTATAAACCGCCCTATTCGGATGCTTTTGAAACATATTTTGGACTTGAAGTTAAAGAAGCAGTTTATCAATTGTGTTGGAAAAGCACAATATCTTCGTTCACTCCATATAATACGACATTGCTAGAATCAAAACAGATGTACGATTGCAATAGTAGTAATGGATTTCCGGACTGTTACGAAGGCCCCGCCTATATTGCAGGTAATATTTATCGAAATGAACTTCGAAAAGGAATGCGCGAATCCATTACGAACCCTTATGTTGCTCCAAATCCATTGCCAAATAAAACATGTACTTGGGAAAAATTTGAGGGTTTTTATGAACTGGGCGGAGCCGAACAAGTCGGAAAATGGTTGATCTCAAACCAAAAAATTTCAATGGAAGTCAAAGGTGTTGGTGGACGATGTTCATTAATTTCTGAATTGCCTGAAGCCAATGATTTAAATTCAAAAGAAGTTATTTTATCTGCTTATATTTGTAAATAATTTCAAATAAAATTCCTACTTAGATTTTATCAGCTAACAGCGGAGCCAAAAACTTCGCTGTTTCACTGAACTTAAGACTTTTTTTAACTATTTCTTCAGGTGTTCCTTGCGCAACAATTTCCCCTCCGTAAATTCCACCATTCGGTCCTAAATCAATCACATGATCCGAAGTTTTTACAACTTCCATGTTATGCTCAATGACCAAAACTGTATTACCTTGGTTTGTTAGCTCTTGAATCAACTCAACCAACTTTCGAACATCATCAAAATGTAAACCTGTGGTTGGCTCGTCTAAAATATAAAGTGTTTTACCGGTTCCCCGCTTTGAAAGCTCTTTGGATAATTTGACCCTCTGTGCTTCGCCACCCGAAAGCGTCGTTGAGGATTGCCCCAATGTCATATAATCAAGACCGACTTTATGAAGAGTTTCTAGCTTTCGATGAATGTGCGAATGATTTTTAAAAAAAGTTAGCGCATCATCGACATTCATTGCTAAAACTTCGGCAATATTTTTGTCTTTAAATTTTATTTGTAAAGTTTCGCGATTATAACGCTTACCTTGGCAGGTATCGCATAAAACAAAAACATCCGATAAAAAATGCATCTCCATTTTAATTTGACCATGCCCCATACATGTTTCACAGCGTCCGCCATTGACATTAAAACTAAACCGACCGGGCTGAAAACCACGCAATTTTGCGTCAGGCAAAGTGGCAAAAAGGTCACGAATTAACGGCAGTAACCCCACATATGTCGCTGGCGTGGAACGGGGTGTTCGCCCAATCGCACGCTGATTAATATCAATGACTTTATCAATATTTTCGAGGCCTTCAATTTTTTTATATGGTGAAACCTGCACATGAGATTTGTAAAATTCTTTCGCTAAAATCTTATAAAGTGTATCTATAATTAATGTGGATTTTCCACTGCCAGAAACGCCGGTGATTGTTGTAAATGTGCCTAGGGGTATCTTTAAATTGACGTTTTTTAAATTATTACCCGAAGCACCTAGTAGATTTATAAATTGTCCATTGCCTTTTCTTCTGGCTTTAGGAATTGGTATTTTTTTTATTCCAAGTAAATACTGACCCGTCATTGATTTTGGATTTTTCATGAGCTCTTCAGGCGTTCCTTCGGCCATTATTTCGCCACCCAAATGTCCTGCGCGCGGGCCTAAATCAACCACATAATCTGCAAATCGAATGGTGTCTTCATCATGCTCAACTAAAATAATTGTATTTCCACGCTCTTTTAATTCTTTAATAATTTCTAAAAGCCTATGATGATCTCGGGGGTGTAAACCGATACTGGGCTCATCCATAACGTACATACAACCAATCAATGCAGAACCAACCTGTGTTGCCAGTCTGATGCGCTGGGCCTCGCCACCTGATAACGTTCTGGCTGGTCTTGATAATGATAAATAAGAACAGCCGACACGATCCAAAAACTTTAAGCGGTTAATAATTTGTAAAATTATTTTATCAGCAATAAATTTATTTTTTTCAGACCAAATGATAGCTTCTAAAAAAGATTTTAATTCAACAATTGAAATTTTAGATAAATAGGCAATATTTTTTTCTGCGATCACTACATTCAAAGATTCTTTTCTTAAACGGTCGCCATTACAATCTGGGCACGATGAGATTATCATTTCTTCTTCTTCGTCGTCGACGACTGCGTTGGAAGCTTTTTTTCCTTTATAACTGTACTTAACTTTATCTAATTTTTTGCCGCCCACTTCTGAATCAGAAAATTGTTCTTCTTCGGTCAAATCCAAAGTCCCAAGCCCATGACAGCTATGGCAGGCTCCGCGCGGATTATTAAAACTAAAAAGTCGTGGCTCCATCTCAGGGAAGCTATAGCCACATTTTGGACAAGCCGAATGAATTGAATAATTTGTACGTTCCCCGCCGTTTATACCACCGACTGTTTCAATCACCAATCGGCCTGCCGCTAAAGATAATGCCGTATTCACACTTTCAGATAACCTATGATTAATTCCTTCTTTTAAAACGAGTTGATCAACAACCAAATCAATATCGTGCTCTTTTGTTTTTGCAAGTTTTTGCGCTGATTCAAGATCTTTAAAAACACCATCAATTTTTGCTTTGGCGAAACCTTTTTTTGCCCATTTTTGAAATTCCGCAAGAAATTCGCCTTTTTTGCCTTGAGCCATAGGTGCTAAAATATAAAATTTTGTGCCCATGCTTTTTTTTAAAATATCATCAATAATTTGCTTTGGTGTTTGTGAAGATACGGGAATACCATGAGTTAAACACAATGGTGTTCCCACTTTGGCATATAGCAATCGCAAATAATCATAGACCTCTGTGATTGTTCCAACTGTTGATCTGGGATTTAAGCCCACTGTTTTTTGATCGATGGCAATCGCAGGGCTTAATCCCGTGACAGAATCAACATCTGGTTTTTTTAATTGTTCTAAAAAATTTCTGGCATAAGCTGATAAACTTTCAACATATCTTCGTTGCCCTTCGGCATAGACTGTATCAAAGGCTAAAGACGATTTTCCAGAGCCCGACAGCCCCGTAAAAACGGTGATCTGATTTCTGGGAATAGTAATTGAAATATTTTTTAAATTATGTTCCCTGGCACCCTTGATGATAATGCCATCACTGAATTTTTCGCTCATGATTTTCCTATTTTTTGACAATCTGGGCAAATTCCATACAGCTCTAGAATATGATTCGTTAACTGAAAACCAAAAAGACTTGCAACTTGAATTTGTAACTTTTCAATTTTTTGATTTTCAAATTCACAAATTTTACCACACTTCGTGCATGTCAAATGATCATGATGTTCTTTAGGTGTTAATTCATAACGGGATGCCTGCCCGCCCATGCGAACTTCTGTGACAAGTTGGTGGGCCGCTAAATCTCGTAAAAAACGATAAACAGTTGCAAACCCAACAGACGAGTCCTTAACACTGACTTTTTCAAATAGTTCTTGCGCTGTGACATGACGATCACCAGATTTTTTATCAGCCACATGAAGACATTGCAGAATCAACAATCTTTGATCAGTGATTTTAAGCCCCATAGAACGAATCATTTTTTTAAAATCATCGATTTGAAAACGCTCGTTTTTTGTGATTGTTTCTGAAGTTTGATGCGCCGGTAACGTAACCTGTGTGTCTTTATGTGAATTAAGCATGCTTACTGATACTGATAGTGATTATCAATTGCAAGTACTAATATGCCACTAGTTAGGTTTATTGATGTAGTTTTTAACTATTTGGCT
>JAYVKY010000396.1:0-7084 GCA_043767965.1 Pseudobdellovibrionaceae bacterium | reverse complement strand
TGACAGATAAAGTTATTGAACCTTTTTTATTCTTAATTGTTTCTAATAAAACAACGATAATACCAAACCCAATGATCAAAATACTTTCAGGCACCAGTTTATTTAAAAATAAAATTGCTGCGGTTACAGTTATTAACCAGAATAAAATATTTTTTTTATAATGAATAATAAAGTTTTTAAGACCCATTAAAATGACTGCTGCCACAGCGTACTGCATTCCGTTAAAAAAAAATTTCATCTTCGGGAACATGACAATCTGAGAGTAAAATACACCTATAAATATCATCATCAAAAATGCAGGTAAAATAATACCTAGCCCAGCGGCCAGTGCTCCCCAAAAACCATTCAATTTGTAACCACAGTGAACGGCCATTTGAAAAGCGATTGGCCCAGGCATTGCCTTAATCAATGTAAAAGCTTGATCAAACTGCTGTGCCTCTATCAGGTTTTGGGAATCGACCAAATCTGCGCGCATTTGTTGAATCAGGGCTAAAGGCCCGCCATAACCGGTGGCACCTAATTTTAAAAAATATTTAAGTAATTTTTGGCTCATTCCGATACATAAGTATGCAACTAGGTCAGCACTTTGGCAAAAGAAAATCTCAATGGAATATATTTCATGATCATACACGTTTGTATTTTCATAGACTTGAAAATACAATCATTAAATCAGCGTTGATTTTATCATCTGTTCAGTTTTTAATTTTACTGCCGCTTCTTTATTGGACGTTAGAAAACTATAACATTTTTGAACAATTTATTCCTTTGAAAACGCATCTTAAAGAAAATATTATTTCTGAAAAAAAATGGATTCTATTCTTATTTGGTATCTCATATGTATTTTCAGTTTTTTTAAATTACCAGTTTATAAGATTTTTGATTCGAAATAATGATTCGAATGCAGTTCAGAACTTAAACGCTAGTAAATCTAACGATCATATTTTTTCGTTTGACGAAGCTGCTGCTCGACGTCGCGCTTCTTAATTGCATCACGCTTATCGTGCAGTTTCTTACCTTTAACCAACGCTATTTCAAGCTTAACTAAACCCTCTTTGAAGTAAATTTTAAGTGGCACACAAGTTAAGCCTTTTTCACGCTGAGCTGTGAAAATTGTTTTAAGTTCAGATTGATTCAGTAATAATTTTCTAAGCCGCTCGGGATGGTGATTATTATAACTGCTTGCTTTATATTCAGAGATATGAGCATTCTGCAAAAAAGCCTCGGTGCCTTTAAATGAAATATAGGCGTCTTTAAATGTAATGTTTTTTCCACGAAGGGCCTTTACTTCGCTGCCGATAAGAACAATACCCGCTTCAAAAGTTTCAACAATATGATAATCAAAACGCGCTTGCCGATTTTCTTGAATTAATAATATAGCCATTTTAATCTTTCAGTATAAAAAAATACAGATCTCGGATTTGTACTGGGCTTAGCTCTTCAACTCTGACCTTATCAGATAATTTATTAATTTCTATCCATTTCATTAATTTTTCAGTCATTGTGCTTGGTAAATTCGACTTCAAGATCCGGCGGCGTTGATGAAAACATAATTTAACAAATTTTAAGTAATCTGTGCGGTCTAAAATGTTGCTTACTTTTGCTTTAAATTTCAAAACTCGACTGGCTATTTTGGGTGGCGGATCGAAATCTTTGGGCCCCGCATCACAGATCGTTTCGATCTGCCAAAATTCTTGAGCAATCACAGATAGCATTCCATATTGTGGGGTTTGCTCTTTGGCGCGAATTCGCTGCGCCACTTCTTTTTGAAACATTAAAATCATTGTTTCAATTTGGTAGGGAGCCAGACATCGATCAATCACAATTGAGGAAGAAATTTGATATGGTAAATTACTGACAAGCAATTTTGCTGTTAAGTTTGACCAATCGATCTGCAACGCATCGCCCTCAATGACACTTAATCCCTGATCTTGCCAATAAAAACTCAGGCCGTGGTCCATTTCAATCGCTGTATAATTTGTATGATTAACAAGTAAATAATCGGTTAAGGCGCCAAGACCAGGTCCAATTTCAATTATATTGTTCTCTTTAGTTAGCTTTGCCGCTTCAATAATTTTTTGGATCACATGATCTGAAACTAAAAAATTTTGCCCTAACGATTTTTTTGCTTTATGTGAAAGAACATTTACTCGATCCGCAAGTCTTTCTCGGGCGGACTTTAAATTTTTCATTTTACGCCTTGAAATAAATTAATTTTAAAATCATCTGCCGTTGATGCCGCCGACGGACCTAGATTTAAATCTGACTTTTGTGATTTATTTAAATGCAATATTCCCGCATAGCCAATCATTGCCGCATTATCTGTACAATATCTAAATGGTGGAATCACAACCGTAAATCCTTTTTGTGAAAGCTCTTCCGCTTTTTCACGAAGTCTTGAATTCGCGCTAACACCGCCAGTAATTACTATTTTTTTTGTTTGATAGATCTTGGCCGCATATTTTAATTTTGAAATTAAAACGTCCACGATGGCCTCTTGAAAAGAAGCACATAAATTTGCTTTTTCGATTTCAATGACTTCGGGACTCATTTTTGATACAAGCCTATGTGCTGCTGATTTTAAACCGCTAAAGCTCATCATTAGGCTGTCTTCATGAATTAAACTTCTTGGGAAATCGTATTTATTTTTATCACCAGCTTGTGAAACTTGATCAACATGGGCACCACCCGGAAAACCAGCCCCTACCATTTTTGCAAATTTATCAAAGGCTTCGCCCGCAGCATCGTCTTTGGTTGTGCCGATAATCGTATACTTTGAAAAATATTCAACCCAGTACAAACTTGTATGTCCACCACTGACTGCTAGAGCCACATAAGGGTAATCAAAAGTATTTACAGGCTCATATTTTTCATCTTTTAAAAATGGAGCCAGCAAATGGCCTTCCAGATGATTTACGCCAATGAAGGGCTTATTTAAAGATTGCGCTAAGGCTTTGATGGTCATGACACCCACAATCAGCGAACCAATCAGACCCGGTCGATTCGTCACCGCAAATGCATCGACATGTGTAAAATCTAAATTATTTTTTTTTAAAATTTCATCAATTAATGGCAGTAATGCAATCGAATGATTTCGACTGGCAATTTCTGGGACCACGCCACCAAATGGCGAGTGTTGTAAATCTTGGCTAGCTGTAACCTGATCAATAACAACCCCATTCGCCTGAACTAATGCGACAGACGTATCATCACAACTGGTTTCGACTGCTAAAACTAGATTGTATTGCACTTTTTAATTATTGGCTTTTTTTGCATTAGATTTTGTATTGCTTTTCGCATTAGGCTTTTGATTTAAAGTCGCAAGCCTGATCTTTGCCTTTTTTCCAGATTCTTGCTTTGGATACTGTGCAATAACTTCCTCATAAAATGCAGAAGCTTCGTCTTTTAGGCCTAGCTCTTGAAAGCAAACACCAATTTTATATTTGGACTCAGCCACTGTCTTACCCTTAGGAAATTCCTCGACAGAGGCCTGATAGCTTAGAATTGCTTTCTTCCATTCTTTTTTTTCAAAATGTTCTTCCGCAATATCAAAAGCACTTTGCTTTGCTGAAGACTTAGCCGATTGCGCTGTGTTCTCTTTATTTATACCCAAATTCGAATCGGAAGATTTTTCGGACGCCTTGTGTGATGCCGTTGCCGTCGTGGCAGATGTTGATTTTTCGCCCTCTAGTTTTTGGATTTGTAATTCCATCTTCATCAACGCATCTTGCATGAGCAATACTTTTTGTGCATCCGGACTGACCGTTTGCTGCGCAGCTATTTTTTCTTTTTGCAATTGCTGAAGTTGGCTTTCTAAAGACTCTACGCGGCCATTTAAGTTTCTAATTAACTCGTCACGTTCGTCAATTTTTGGAATCACTGTTTCAGATTCAGAATTTTGATTTTCAATATTTTTTTTCCGATAGATCTGAGATTGCTGAGTTGCTCCGTATTCAGAACGGGTTTTCAGGCAACTTGGTAAAATAAATGCAGATACTAATAAAATTAGAATTTGAAACTTCATAGAATGTCTCCGTTTTTTTGACGTATCAAACGTGCTGAATTTTCTGCCCTCTCGGCAGCCAAGCGCGCTTTGATAAATAAATCTCTAGCTTCTTCAAAATCGCGACTTGTATATAAAATCTTAGCTTGCCTATAAGATTCTTCAGCCTGATGCCAGTAACCCGACGAGTATCGAACAGCCTGTACTGCTTTTGCGGCATCGATTGCAGCCTTAGCCAAAGTATATTCTTCATTTGGCGGCGGTGTAGTCACGCACCCTTCTAAAATAAAGATAAAAAATAGCGCCGCTAAAAAAAATCGCATCAGTTAATAATTACTTTATAGGTACAAAATTGGCGCGACGATTCTTTGTCATCGCTTCTTCTGAATCGCCCTGCATTAATGGCTTTTCTTCGCCAAAACTAACTGTTGATAAACGGCCTGCAGAAATACCCAACCCTGTCAGCATTTGCTTAACTGCATTTGCGCGGCGCTCGCCCAATGACAAGTTATATTCGTTAGATCCGCGCTGATCGCAATGACCTTCGATGGTCATTTTTGAATTTGCATTTTTTTTCATCCATTCAACATTTGAATTTAATTTTGCCTTTTCCGATGAAGACAATGTTGATTTATCATATTCAAAAAAAACAGATTGCAAACCATTAATAGAGCCCGAATCACTGCCCGTTGCAGCAAAGTTCATTGGTGATGTGTCGATTGCTTCCGACCCACCCGAGGCTGTTGTTTCAGTTTTAACTCCGCTGTCGCCAGCTCCTGCACCATCTGATTTGCCACGTAATGATTTGCAACCCACTGCGAAAGCCAAAATTGCGATTGTGAATACTATTTTTTTCATAAAACCCTTCCTTGATTTCGATTTCGTAACTTGTTTAAGTTAGACTGATGTCGCATGGTTGTAAAGAAATACCCAAAGAGATTGTCAAAATTAAAAAGACCATCAACAATTAATGATGCGAAAATATTTGGTCTTTTTTATTACTTTATTTTGTTTTCATTTTTCAACGGCTCATCGAGTTGGCTTTTCGAATGATAAATGGCTTGTTAAACACACAAAACATTTTGATATCCATCATTCTGCTGAGCAGCAGGACCTTGGTCTGTACTACTCAAAAATTGCTGAAACTGCCTACGAAAACTTGGCTCATGTTTTCAACACACATCCGCCATCAATTTCAATTATCATTAATGACTCGACAGATAATTCAAATGGTTACGCGACAGTCATTCCGTACCCAATGATCATGATTTATCCCGTGCAAATCAGCAATGAAGAAACCCTTTCCGAAGCTGGTGAATGGGCGCGTGAATTACTGACACATGAACTGACCCATATATTTCAAATGTATCCCTCACATGGTTTTTATGATTACTTACGCCCCATCTTTGGCGCAATTATATCACCCAATTTATTAACCCCCTCTTGGTGGAAAGAAGGCATGGCCGTTGAAATGGAGACGCAATTTTCACCTCAAGGGCGCACCCGCTCGAATTTACAAAATGCGACCATCAGATCATTGGCTCAAGACGACCAACTTACAAAACTGACTTTGGCTGAGGCCAATGAAACTTTAAAAACTTGGCCCTATGGCAATCGACCCTATTTTTTAGGTGCACTTTTGATGAGCGAAATTTCTGTTGATGGCAAATTATCTGCCATCAATCATATCGTCGAACGCCAATCTGAACGTTTCCCCTACTTTGTCGAAGAACCCATGAAAGAGGCCATTGACCGCAGCTATCAAAATGAGTTCTATCAAATGATCGAAATTCAAACGCGTCAAGCCACAAAACAAATCGAAAAATTAAATACAATACCTTTCAGCAATGGCTTTACCGTTGATGATAATTTACTTTCATCACGACACCCGCGTTTTCATCAACCCACAAAGACCATTGCCTTAATCGGCCTTAAAAAAACGGGCCCAGAAATTTTATTTTACCAATGGAATGAATCAGAAAAAAAATATTCACAATTAAGCATCCCCAAAAAAATATCTGGCACCATCGGTAGCTTTGAATTCCACCCTAAAAATTCACAAATAGTTTTTTCTAAAGTTGATAGTGTTAATTTGAAACAAGAATTTTCAGATCTGTATATTTATGATTTCATAACACATGTTGAAAAGCAAATCACGCACTGCGCCCGAGCCCGCGAAGCGCTATTTTCAGATGACGGCGAAGATCTACTTTTTATTTCAACAGCCAACGGTCAAACAGAACTGAATCTTTTTAACCTTAAAACAGCAAAGAACGAATCACTCTATAAAACGGACTTTAAAGATCGGATCACACAGGCCTTGTTTTTAAGTCCGACTGAAATACTTCTTAATCTACGAACTCAAAATGGTGATCAAAAATTATTTATCTTTGAAAAAAATAATCGTGAATTGAAACCAATTCACACGACCAGCCAGCAAATTCGCTTTATCAAAAAAGCTGACAATAAAATTTATTTCACAAGTACAGATAACGGGGTTGCAAATATTTATTCTACATCAGCCGAAGTAAATCGATTTGCAGTCGTACGCCCAGAAACACATTTACTTACTAGTACACTCAGCTTTGATGTTTTTGATCAGAATATATTAACAACAACCATTGCCAGCTCGGGATTCAAAGTTCAACAACTTACAAAATTTGCGTCAACAGACGAGCCAATACAACTGCCTGTGATTGAAAATCAAATCGCCGCTAGATATAAATTCAACGAACCGGTTTTGCAAAATCCAGAAACAACCGATTCCGATTATTCAGTCTGGCCAGAAATTTTACCGCATTATTGGATTCCCTTTGTTGAAACCAGTACAACAAACAAAGGCCTTTTTGTTCAGGCTCAAACCAGTGGGCACGACCCCTTAAACCTGCATACCTATCTGGCCAGTCTAAATTACGAAACTTATTTAAAAAAATTTGGGTTTAATTTTTATTATTTAAATTCAGTGTATGACTGGCAGATAGAAACCATGGCGGTGCAGACTCAGAAATCATACGGCACGACAGCCCCCCTTATCATTCAAAAAAATTCTTATGCCTTGGGTATTATACCTGATGTATTCAAAAT
>JAYVKY010000395.1:0-3575 GCA_043767965.1 Pseudobdellovibrionaceae bacterium | reverse complement strand
CAGCGTCAGCTGTTACAGCCATTAACGAATGGCAAATTAATTATGAGTGCACTCAAGTTACAAAGAAAATGACGAAATAATTTTTATTAGCTCAAGGTGAAAAACTAAAGCCTAAAACCCACTTGAAAAAGTGGGTTTTTTTTACTGACTTCTGGCTCTTTGAATTAAACCTTCCACGACTGCGGCCAGTGGTTGTCCATAAGTTGCCGACAGTGCAGCATTTTTAGTCCATTGTTTGGGTACTGTTATGTTTTCCGACCATTGCCCTTGCAATTCATCATCTGTAACACTGATGGCGCGCGCCCGCTTATCCGGGGCCCAAAGAAAATCTGGATGTGCGTTCTGGTACCATTCACCACCAATGATCTCGCCCATTTCATTTAGTTCAAGGTCATAAATATATTTCACACTACGCAGATTATCATCGCTAGCAACATTTGTTTCAGCATGAGTTGCGTTTGTTTCAAAGACGTAATTAAGGGTCATGTTTACACCCACAATAAATCTGGCGTTAGGGCTGCGATAGGATTTAAATTTGTCTTTTGTTATTTCTTCGATGGGAATCATTGCCGCTGTCAGGCTGTTCATCAATTTTTTAGTTTGCGGATGAAAATAATTAACCTCATAGCCAACAACGGGCTGATTCCAAATTTCATGGTCATAAGTGACATCAATCACTAAGTCAGATTTATTAATACCCAGTTGATTAATAATGGCTGTGTGCCAGGCTCCGGGATTTACATCAAAACAGGCTTCGTCAATAATTCGTCCGTTTGCATCTTGTTTAGGATTTTTTGCATTACAGCGCCCACCTAAAAAATAGATTTCAGAATTTGTATTTGCCCACAACAGCGTGGAAAGTGCTTTCACATCATCTGGGTAAAATTTAAGATCAATATCATGACCCTGAAAGTTTTTAACCTGATAAGTAACAGCACTTTCGGGTCGCGCCATCATAAATGCGGCCGCAGCCCAACCGTGGCAAAGGCCAAACCAGGATTCAATTTTATTGCCGCCGTCGCGATAAGTGTCGTTTGCGTCCTCAAAAGTCCAATGGGTTAAACTAAATGATTCATCGCCGACCAAAATATCGTATTTCTCAGCGGCAGAAAGATTGTCTAAGGATTTTTGATCATCATACTTTAATGGCAAAAAATTTTGGTACACAGAATAATAGTCCTTGAAATTACTCGATGTCGGAAATTCAGGATCTGCATAACGTGAACCAATTCCCCCCTTATAAGTGGGCCAATAATCACCAGACCACGGGGTCACCTTAAGCGTTGCGTTCAAAAGATTTTTATCATCCAGTTGTTCAATTTTTCTCACGATCATAGAATCGGCAGAAAAAAAATTTTCGACCTGACTTTTTTTGACTATGCCCGAGAAAATACGCCGACTGCGATTTTTGATCAAAGCACGTAATTTTAATTTTTGCTGAAAGTCGACCTTTGGCTTATCATGTACGATCTTTCCGTAGCGATCGAATTTCGGTGGCACCAATGCCATGGCCGAAAACGAATCATTCTGAAATTGACTCATAAATTTCTTAAAATACAAATCTTTTTCAGAAGACAATCCAGAAAGTGATAAAAAAACAATATAAAGAAATAGAAAATGTTTCATAGACTACAAGCCTATTCAATTTCGTTGCCAATGTATCAATGCTTTTTAGCAGGCATGCTGAACTATGATGGAATAGGTTTCTAGTTTTAGAACGGTCTGGGTAGATTTAGTTATGATAAATTAAAAACCATAACTAAAATCTTGAGTTGTCGGGTACGTTGAATATTGCCCCATCATAAATAAATTAATCGTCGTACTTGTCAGAATTGCCGTTGGAGCTGTTTTTGAATCCAATGATAAAACATCATAAAACTCTGTGCCATCTGCCGGAAAAGTTGGAAATACGAAAGCAAGGCTGCTGACATGCAGGCATGTTCGCCCGGCCATTGAATTTGACGAAGTTCCGACGGTACTAAATAT
Organism: Pseudobdellovibrionaceae bacterium; assembly: GCA_043767965.1. Classification (GTDB taxonomy): domain Bacteria; phylum Bdellovibrionota; class Bdellovibrionia; order Bdellovibrionales; family Bdellovibrionaceae; genus Pseudobdellovibrio. The sequence continues at coordinate 1,589 of JAYVKY010000395.1, read as the reverse complement.
TGGCTCCCCTGGGCAGAATGAATTAAAATATCCAGCCCATGTTGCACCAATGCCACTGCCGGCGTACATCGTTAAGCTTGAACTGCTTGCAGTAAACTTAACTTGCGTGGCACTGGCCGGCGTCACCGCCACTGACCCAATCAGATAAGTACCAGATTGTGCGTAATTAAATATTTGCGTACCACCCAACTGACAAACTGTTCCCGTAAATAGAAAAATGGCGACTGAGTAACTTAAATCAACATTTAACGTCACCGCACGAAGGATCGACATACCATTCACATCAGCACCGTAAATACCGCCACTGACAATTTCGCATGTTGCATAGTGGGTACCGGCTAATTCAGCAGCCGTTAACGGAGCCTCTGAAGTCGTAGGGTTATCAGTTGACGCGGCAGTGTCTGCAAAATTTTTTTTACATCCGATAAATCCACTGGCCAATAAAATTGTTAAAACTAATTTTAAACCTGAGTGTTGCAGCTTCCGTTTCATTTGACGTCCTTGGTTTTGAATTGTTGCACCTTAACTTATCGTAATTTTTCGATACGGGCTGAAGGTAATAACAAATTATGTTGTTTTCTTATTTTGAGTCGTCAAAAAGTTTATCAAAATGAAGGTCGATAAAGTGCCTTGGGCTCAGATGAGGTTGATTAAAATGATTAGGTTTTCTATAGCCTTCGTTTCATGGCTGTCTTTTTTAAATTACATGATTGAAAGTGTTGATATTATGAATGCCTTGAAAAAATCTTAGGCACTTTTTTTTGTAAATACGTATTTAATTCGAAATGGCTTGGCCCGACCTGTGCTGTATTGATGGTTGGGGGAAATTATGAAAATTAAAGCAAGTGCAGTTATAATTTTTTTAGGTTTTTTATCCTTAGTGTTTCAAAATTGTTCAAAATCAAATTTCGAACCCGTTACGAGCAGCACTTATTTTAAGGCTGAATCTATCCCTGATGCGACTCAGGTCACCAGCACTGACGTCAGCGTCCCATCATCAGCGGATATCAGTAATTCAAACTCGAATGTGAGCACAGCAGATGTTGTAGAATGTGAATTGCTTGGCCAAAATCAAAAAATTGTATTGGCTTCAGATTTAGCGATCGATTCATCGAACAGCGAATCATCGCGTGTGTGTATGTCAGGTTATGCTTGCGTTAAATTGATTAACTCCTATGCGGCTGAACACAATTGCAGCCTTGATAAGGGTGCCGTCAGTTCGCCAGGCAGCCAGACAAAGTGCGCCCAAAAATTTCCAGGCAGCCAAGGTGTTTGTGATAATGCCAGATTTATTACCGATCATGACGTCCAGAAAATTTTAGAACTGATGGGGCAATAGGTTTTTCGCCCTCGAGGTTAGGATTTATAATGATAGTGATAGGTGCGTGCTCTTTGTTTTGTATAAAATAAAATCACGTTATTCAGCCAAACATAAATTTGACCAGATCGCTAAATTCTTTGTGGCGTCGAGCTTTCGTAATGGCTGCGATGTAAGCCTGGCGATGATTGCTGGGGCTAGTTTTTAACCCAGTCCCCCAAGTTGGAATCTGAATTCCTTCATGCTTACAAATACACTCTGTTAAAATTCG
>JAYVKY010000394.1:0-5199 GCA_043767965.1 Pseudobdellovibrionaceae bacterium | reverse complement strand
GTCAACGTACAATTTTTAAAGTGGCAGACAGTATAGTTAAACACCAAAAAGAATTTTTTGACAAAGGCACAGCGTTTTTAAAGCCAATGATTTTACGTGATATCGCCAATGATATTGGCATGCACGAATCAACAGTCAGCCGGGTGACGACTTCGAAATATATGCATTCTCCGCAAGGTATTTATGAATTAAAATATTTTTTTAATTCAGGTATATCAGCATCAGATGGTGGCGACGCGTTGGCCTCAGAATCGGTTAAACTAAAAATCAAAGAACATGTATCGCACGAAGATCCTAAGAAACCTTTATCAGATCAGAAACTTGTCGATCTATTAAAAAAAGACGGCATTGATATCGCCAGACGTACCGTGGCCAAATATCGCGAAGTTTTACGAATTTTGCCATCAAGTCAGCGAAAGAAATTTTTTTAAAATAATTATGAAAAATAAAATAAGCCTATTTCTTATTTTATTAAGTATTGCCTCTGGATGTTCAAATGGAAAATCAGGCAGTGTGCCGAGTACAGCACAACCTGTGGGTGGTATCTATCTGAAACTTTCGGCAGGTACAGCCCATACCTGCGCAATTAATCCTTCATCGCAATTAAAATGTTGGGGTAAAAATCAATTCGGACAGCTCGGTGATGGAACAACGGTTGATAAATCGATTTCAACCAACATCGATGCGCCAGCAGCATACCTCGAAGTTTCATCAGGGGATGCTCATGCCTGTGCCGTTACAAATTCTGGAGTCTTAAAATGTTGGGGACGAAATAACTTCGGACAACTGGGTGATGGGACAGTTATAGATCAGCTCAGTCCTAAAGTGATTGATGGTGGTACAAGTTATTCGAAAATTTCTGTCTCTGGTAATGTCAGCTGCGCACTAACCACGACAGGCGTCTTAAAATGTTGGGGATATAATGGTTACGGAGCCGTAGGTGACGGCACAACAATTGATAAAATCACACCGATTGTAATTAACTCGGGGACAGCTTATTCAACTGTATCGGCAGGCGCGCTTCACACGTGTGCAATTACAACCGCCAACATTTTAAAATGTTGGGGGTTCAATGACAGCGGTCAGTTAGGTGATGGCACTACGGCAAATAAGGCGACGCCAACTGTGATTGATACTGGAACATCATATTCAAAAGTGACTGTCAGCAGTTTTACATTGTATCACACGTGTGCAATTACAACTGGAAATACTTTAAAATGTTGGGGTAATAATAACTACGGACAAATTGGTAATGGTACAACGGGAATTTCATACGCAATACCTATCATCGTAGCATCTGGTACCAACTTTTCAGATGTCAGTGCGGGGTATGTTCATACGTGTGCAACAGCGACATCCGGAATTTTATATTGTTGGGGTTATAATTTTTTTTCGCAACTGGGTGATTACACGACAACAAATAGATCAAGCCCCGTTCAAGCAGATACAGGCTATCTATTTGTAAAAGTAGTCGCCTCGAATAATTACACATGTGCTTTGACAGCAGCAAATAATCTACGCTGTTGGGGGCGAAATGATTTTGGGCAGTTGGGTGACGGCAGCATCGTTGATAGATATATACCTGTGGGCATAAATAGTTTACCCTCAGCCCTATGAAAATAGATTACAAAAAATTAATTCGAGACATTCCTGATTTTCCGATTAAAGGCGTTTTATTTCGTGACGTCAGTCCACTATTGTCAAATGCACAGGCTTTCGCAAATGTCGCCAATGATTTTGTAGAAAAAATAAATTTAGAAAATGTGGATGCATTTGTCGGGATTGAATCGCGCGGATTTATTTTCGCTGCGCAATTGGCGGCCATTTTCAAAAAGGGATTTGTCCCGCTACGAAAAGCTGGCAAATTGCCCCCGCCGACAATCAAAGAAACCTATCAGTTGGAATACGGTGAAGCAACGCTTGAAATGAATCCAGCATTAATTAATGGATCGCGTGTTGTAATTTGTGATGATGTGCTTGCAACGGGTGGTACGCTGAAAGCATCCGTCAATCTGTGTGAAAAATCAGGCTATAGCGTTGAGGATATTTTAGTTTTAATAAATCTAACGTTTTTAAATCAAATGAAATTTAAGAATGAACCTGTGAAAAGTTTGGTTCAGTATTAAAATCACCCCATTAAAACATCAACCCAATATTTTTTAGCTGCTGGAATTGCCTCTGGCGGCATAAATAGCCCCGATTTCAACCCGCCAGCATACGCCAAACTGCCATCAGATAAGTTTTTCATTTTTAATAAATCTTTTAAAATTGTAAAAGCCTTTTGATTATTTAATTTCATCACCTTAATGACCTCAGCGACGGTCACATGTGGGATTGAATCATCCCAGCAATCATAATCAGTCACAAAACAACACGGTAAATAGGGAAGCCCTGCTTCACGAGCTAGCGCGTATTCTGGAAAGTTCGACATCCCGATAATTTGGGCATCCATTTGGCGGTAAGTATTTGATTCAGCCTTGGTTGAAAAATAAGGGCCTTCGATGCAAACATAGGTTTGGCCAAAGTGGGTTCTGAAATCGTATTTGCTAGCGATTGCTTTTAGGTTTGCACCCATCACTTCACAAATGGGTTTGGCTAGTGATACGTGGCCGATCAGGCCTTCGCCTAAAAATGTAGATTTACGTAAAGATTTGGTGCGATCAATATATTGAAACGGTGTAACCATATCGCCGGGTGCGAATTCTTTTTGTAAGGAACCCACTGCGCTGAAAGAAACTACTGATGTTACACCCATTTTTTTCAAAGCATAGATATTGGCGCGGTAATTAATTTCACTGGGTAACATTTCATGATGATCGCCATGTCTGGAAATAAATAAAAAATCAGTGCCGTCCACTCGAACTTTTTTAAATCCACTAGAGGCTGCGCCGAACGCAGTTTCTGTTGATAATAATTCAATAGTTTCAAAATCTTCAAATTTTTCAAAACCAGAACCGCCAATAACTCCGATCATAAAAAACATCCTTTGATAATATCAGTTTTTGTAAAAACGCTTTTATCCATAATCCATGCCGCAGTTAATTTATGTGGAGTGACATCAAATGAGGGATTATAAACATTTATTCCCATGGGGGCCCAAATGATTTGTCCGAAATTTCCGTTGGCGCCCAGAACTTCGTTGGGGTTTCGTTGCTCGATCGGAATTTCATCGCCATTTTTGCATTTTGAATCAACGGTTGTGAATGGTGCGGCCACATAAAACGGAATTTGGTGATAAAAACAATTCACGGCAATGCTGTAGGTTCCGATTTTATTTGCAAAATCACCATTCGTAGCAATACGGTCTGAGCCTACGATCGCCTTTGTAATTTTTTTCAAGCTCATTAAGTGTGCGGCCATGCTGTCTGTAATTAATGTGCAGGGAATATTTAATTTTTGTAATTCCCAAGTTGTCAACCTGCCACCTTGTAAAAGTGGACGTGTTTCATCGATATAAACATGAATGTTTTTTCCTTGTTCATGTGCGCGTCGAATCACACCCAGTGCTGTGCCAACACCTGCGGTGGCAAGGCCACCGGTATTACAATGGGTTAATATTTGATCCCCATCGGCAATTAATTCAGCACCGTTCGTAGCTATCTGATTGCATAGTGCGACGTCCTCATTAAATAAATCAATGGCAGTTTGAATTATATAACTTGTGTTAGTTGTTTGAATCGTTTGTTTCATGCGATCTAAGCAATTCATTAGATTCACGGCGGTAGGGCGTGCTTCGTAAAGTTGATCTGCAATTTTTAAAAGTTGTTCTTTGTTTGTAGTGCTTAAAGATTCTTTTGCCAAATATAAACTGGCAGCGACCCCGATTAACGGGGCACCTCGCACGCGAAGGCTTTGAATGGCCTCAATCATTTGGTCTAAATTTTCAATCAACAGCCATTTTTCCGATTGTGGTAATAAGGTTTGATCCAACAACAGTAGATCTATCTTTTTTTTGTTTGAATCATAGTTAAATTTCAATGCCATCGAGACAAGTGGGGTCATAATAAAACGTCTCCTATTTTTTTTCGAAGTTCGTACAAATATTGAACCTCTTCGTCAGGCAGCGGATTTAATCCACCCAATTGCACAGCTGTCATTAAAATTTGTGCGGAATTTTCAATACGTTCCATACCACGGTAAGCTTCGTCTAAAGATTCGCCCCAAGTGATGGCTCCGTGACGTCGTAAAATAAGAGCGCGATGGTGGGGAAGAAATTTTTTTAAAACATCACCCATGGCTTGTGTGCCGGGTCGGGCGTAATCTGCAAAGGGAATGTCCCCGGTGGCTAAAATAACTTCGGATAAACAATCGCTGGGTAATTTTTTAAGTTCTGGTTTTGCAATCGACCAGGCTATGGCTGTCACGGGGTGGGCATGCACAACGGCTTTTGCTTTTTCACAAGTTCTAAAAACTTCAAGGTGCATTAATCTTTCGGTCGACGGCATGCCAGACAGAATTTCATTATCGATTGTGATCACAGCCATATCAGATAATTTCATAAATGCTTTGGCAATTCCAGAAGGTGTAATTAAAATTTCTGTGGGGCTGACGCGGTAACTGATATTGCCATCAGCAGCCGAAAGCATATTCCGTGTGTGTAGACGTTTGCAAATTTCAATCATATGAAGGGCTACGTCTTTATGTTTTTCAATAAGTGCAGAGGTCTTGAAATTTGTTGTCATTTGATTGTTTTACATTGCATGATCAGTTCATGGCAACTGATCAAAAATCTAAAATGCTGATCGTCATGGCGCTTCCACAAGAGTCTGATGGTTTGATCGAAAAATTAGGCTACCCCGTTCATTACACGGGTATTGGACTGATCGGAGCCGCCCAAAAAACAACCGAAGCCATTATTAAACTGCAGCCGACCCGGGTTTTAAATTTAGGAACAGCTGGCAGCCGTAAATATCAACACGGCGAACTTGTTGAGTGTTCTGAATTTATATATCGCGGGCCAATGAGCTCTTTTTTAAAAAATAAATTTTTTACACAAACATTTTCAGATTTACCAAAGGCCATTTGTGGGTCAGCAGATCATGTTGATCAGGGTGTCATTTTGCATGACTGTGATGTCATGGACATGGAAGCTTTTGCAATGGTTAAAGTTTGCGAAATTTATAATGTTAAATTCAATTCTGTGAAATATATTACAGATTCTTCAGATGAAAAAATGTTTCAGGATTGGCAAAAAAATCT
>JAYVKY010000393.1:0-2090 GCA_043767965.1 Pseudobdellovibrionaceae bacterium | reverse complement strand
CAAGTAAGCCGCAATAAACGGATCAATCACGGAAGCCTTAAATTTTGCCTCGCAATTTAAAACATAAAACGGAATATTTAGTTTATCTGCGACACTTCGTGCATCATCAACATCAATACTTGAACAACAGGTGCCGCTACCCTCTGTTATATCGCAATTTGTGTAATCCCAAACCTGCATTGTCGCGCCAATAACCTCATAACCTTGATCAACCAATAATGCCGCTGCAACAGAGCTATCAACACCACCACTCATCGCGACCAATACTTTACCTTTTGATTTTTGATTTGTATGACTAGACATGATTTAAACCCTTTACATCCACTGAACGAATGCGTTCGACAACTTCGATAAGTGCCTCGATAAATTTTATAATTTCTAACCTCGTGGTGTTCCAACCCAAAGAAATCCGCAATGAATTTTGCGCTTCTGCTTTTGTTAAACCCATTGCAAGTAAAACCGAACTTGGTTCGGGGCTACCACTGCTGCAGGCAGCGCCAGTACTGATTGAAAACCCTTTTAAATCTAGACTCATCAGTAAAACTTCACCATCTACGGCTGTAATAACAAAGCTGGTTGTGTTCGGAAGCCTATCCGATTCAACAGAGGTGATTGAAACATTAGAAATTTTTGTTAGAATTTCAGATTCCATAAAATCGCGAAGCGCTTTCATTTGCAAGGCTTTAATATTAATATTTTTTAATTCAGCCAACACAATCTGTAACGAAGCAATACCCATAACATTTTCTGTTCCACCACGACGTGATCGTTCTTGCCCACCTCCGTGTATTAAACTTGTATATGGTGCACCTTTTTTCACAAATAAGACGCCTGTACCTTTCAGTGCATAAAACTTATGACCTGAAAATGTGGCGTAATCTAAATTTAATGTCTTCAAATCAATTTCTGATTTACCTAAGGCTTGAACACAATCCGAATGAAATAAAATATTATATTGCTGCGCTATCTTTGAAATTTTTTGAATTGGAAGCAAAGTACCTGTTTCATTATTTGCAAACATGCAACTGATCAATGCTGTTTTTGAATTTATTTTTTTCTCAATAAAATCAATATCTAAAACACCCGCCTTAGATACTGGTATTAAATAAATAACTGCACCTAGTGATTCAAGATAATTTGCTGTTTTTAAAACACTTGGGTGTTCTACGCTTGAAATTAAATATTCATTTTTTTCTATTCCGAACTTTTGCCAAACCGATTTCAAGACAGTGTTATTGCCTTCACTTGCACCAGAATTAAAAATAATTTCTAGTGGTGAACAATTAAAAGTTTCTGCAAAAAGTTTTCTTGTTTCACGTAAAATATTTTTAGGACCACGCGAAGATAAATGAATCGACGAGGGATTGCCCCATTCTGAAATCAGTCGAGGTAATTGATCAACAACAGTTTTTGCAGGAGCCGTTGTCGCATTATGATCTAAATAAATGCGCAAAGTCGCAGAATTATCAAATTGTAGCATGGCGCATGTTATACCTGAAATTAAAAAAAATGAGAAGATTTAAACACTTAGCCTTCAAATATGACGTGAAATTTATACAAAAATTTAAGCCTATGGCCCCAAGTTCGATCTTATGACAATTTTTTTTACAGGACCAGGCCAAATTCGTATTTTTAGAGCTAACTTCTCGATAATTCTTAAGTCATAGGCACCAAAATCCGATAGAACCATAGACGAGGTATATGGATTGAATGCACACCTAAACCCAAATGAATGGGAACACTATTTTACCGAAGAAGCCCTGCTTGTTGAAGATCTTTTAGCATCTGGTGATATCGCTTTTATAAATCAATCAAAAATACGAATTGCCTTAGACAACAATATTCTATCATGGGATAAATATAAGCATTGGGTCTTGTCAAAAAATAATTTTCCAATATTAAAATCTGATCTAAGCACAAATCAAATACAAGAATTAAAAACTAAATTTAATGAAAATAAAAAAACATTTTTGCACTATGGTATTTGGTCTGATGATTTGATTGCACTTGAACTCTGGGACCAACAACTGATTATTTTGGGCCTAATGCCTCATGAAAAAATTTTTTCGATGCCCGAGGCCATCTTTGTA
>JAYVKY010000392.1:0-7069 GCA_043767965.1 Pseudobdellovibrionaceae bacterium | reverse complement strand
CCGTTTGAATTGCCGTTTGAATTGCCGTTTGAATTGCCGTTTGAGTTGCCGTTTGAGTTGCCGTTTGAGTTGCCGTTTGAGTTGCCGTTTGAATTGCCGTTTGAATTGCCGTTTGAATTGCCTGTGGTCGATCCACCGCCACCGCCGGTATTGCCATTTGAGCCCGTATTACCTTGATTGCCTGGGCCACCGTTACCGACACCTACGCCGTTATTTCCGGTACAGAGCTGGGGATTTTTGGTACAGTCAAACGGGTTACCGTTATTGCCTCCGGTTGTTTTTGCCTGTGTCACCGAAGTAGACAAAAAGACGCAAATTGCCAGCGTTCTTACAATAGATCTCGACATAGTGTTCATGGAACTCCCTTTTATTATTTTTGTTTTGGTGCTAGAGCTACTTGTCTTTCAATAATTGTTCCAGCAAAATCAGGGGGGGTGTGAAATAGTTTCATTTTCGTAAACAGATTTGACAGAGGTTTTTGTGGTTCAGAGTTTACTTAAAAAAATGGGGTTAGGTTATTTATCTTTAGATTTAAGATCAGTCGCTTTAGCGCGTGTTGCGGTGGGATTTGTGCTGATCTTTGATTGGTTCTACCGATTTACAAATGCATTTGATTTTTATACAGATGCGGGGCTTGTTCCACGCGGGCAAGCCATCACAAATTATACAAATCCATATTATTTTTCAATTTTATTTATGGCTGGAAAGCCCATCTATATATATGTTTTATTTTTAATCGGGTTATTATTTTATTTGGGATTTACCTTTGGCTATAAAACTAAACTTAATAATATTTTGTCGTGGGTATTTTTTGTTTCGCTGTCAGCAAGAACAGCTGTGGTATCACATGCCGGTGACGATTTGATCAGATTATGTTTGTTTTGGTTTATCTTTTTACCGACGTATCGGTTTTATTCCGTTGACAGCACAATGACAAAATTAGATTCAGATGGATCAGTTATTGAGCCTAACGATCACACTATTTTAAGTATCGCAAGCCTTGCCTTTATTTCACAACTGATCGTTATGTATGTTTTTACGGCCGTTTTAAAAATTCATCCTATTTGGAACAGTGAAGGGTCTGCGATTTATTATGCTTTAGGGCTAGATCAGTTTTTAACTTGGTTCGGTGAAATTTTTAGACAGCTGCCATACCCCGTGTTGCAGTTATTAACCCACTTCACTTTTGCCATAGAGCTGATTGTGCCACTTTTGATTTTTGTACCATGGAAGAATTCATACCTTCGGGGAATTGCCATGATCACATTTATTGGATTTCATTTCGGCCTATTCACAGTTTTTAATTTAGGAAATTTTCCTTGGATTTGTATGGCCTATTGGCTAGTGCTAACGCCGACAAGTTTTTGGAATTATTTAAATGAAAAGTTAAAACGAGCGCAAAAAAATGTAATTATTTATTTTGACCCCGAATGTATGTTGTGTCGAAAGATGTGTTTTTTCTTGCAAAATTTTTTAGTTTTAAAATTTGTTGATATTAAAGAGGGCAGTGCTGAAAACATTCTAAAATCAATTCATCAAAATAACTCGTGGGTTGTTAAAACAACAGACAACAAAAAAATATATCATTTTGACGCATTTATATATTTGGTTTCTATATCGCCATTTAAATTTTTGACATTTATTTTAAACACATCAGCTGTGAAGTCGATAGGTCATAAAATTTATCTACAGATATCTTCGAATAGAAAAAAATATCTGTCAGGACTTAATTTTTTCAAACCAATTAAAAATCCAGATTTTTCACATGGATTTGTTCAATGTATTGTGCTTTTGTTTTTCGTGATCGCAATTTATTGGAATTTTGCAACCTTGAAAAAAGACGATGATATCACATTACCAAAGCCCGTAGAAATCGTGGGGTCAATTTTTAGACTTCATCAATTCTGGACGATGTTTGCGCCTTTTCCGGCGATGGAAGATGGCTGGGTGATTACAGATGGTGAATTAGTGAACGGACAAAAATGGGACATTCTAAATAATCAGCCTGTTGATTACGGCAAACCTGAATCCGTATCAGGAATGTATAAAAATACATTGTGGCGAAAATACTTCATTAATATTCGAACAAATGAATACCAAGATTATAGGTTATTTTTGGGACGCTATTTGTGCCGCGAATGGAACAATCATCACGAAGCTCTACAGCAAGTACGAACATTTAAAATTTATTATTTGCTTGAAAAAAACAAACCTTTTGGTGAACCCAAATCACCCATTATGAATGAACTGCTTTGGAGCCACGCCTGTTTCAAATAAGTATTTTTTTTACATGGACGAGCATTCTGTTTTCAGATAGTATACAAACATGAATCTGAGCCAAAGAATGACCATCATTTTATTTTTTTTAATAGCCACAATTTCGCTGGTCACAATTTCTATATCGACAGTGGCTCAAGTTTTTATTCCATTGGGCTTCTGGCAAAAAATCGATTGTTACGGTGGGACAATAACGTATTCAACCGCAGGAACGTATTCTTGGACGGTTCCGGGTGGCTGTAAAAGAATGACTGTTTATTCTTGGGGTGGTGGTGCTGGCGGGGGTAATGGCTCTGGCACTGGTTCTGCGGGCGATGGCGGGGCCGGTGGTTATGCGACCTCTGTAAATATCGGTATTAATTCAGGTGATGTGATCGATATTATTGTTGCTAGTGGTGGGCGCGGTGGAGCCTCGGGTTGTGCTTCATCTGGCAGTGGTGGAACCGGCGGATACGTTGGTGGTGCCGCCGTGATTAATACAATAGGCGGCACAGGTGGCGGCGTAGCCGCAGGTGGTACAGGTGGTGCCGGAGCCGATGGTGGAATGACCGCAGGACTTGCTAATTATGGCGGTGGCGGTGGCGGTTCAGGAACTGCCTCGGGTAAAGGCGGAGGCGGTGGCGGCGCCACAACTATTTCACGTTCAGGTACAAATTTAGTTGTCAGTGGTGGCGGTGGTGGTGGCGGTGGACGTCAAGGCAGTGGTGGCACCGAAGGTTTTGGCAGCCCCGGTTGTGGCGTAAATGGTTTGGCTTCAAATGCTGGCGGTGTCGCACCAAAAGGCGGCGGTGGTGGTGGCGGTGCATGCTTGGGCGGCACCACCGGAAATGGCACAGGAAAAGCACCTTTTTCAATCACATTACCTGCGAACTTGCCAGGAACAAATGCCCTGGGTGGCACAGGGAATACAGGAGCCACATGTAACAGTGGAAACGATGGCTACGTTCGAATTGATTACAGCCAGTAAGTCATTGTCTCAAAATAACACGACTTTGTACCAATTCGATATTTATTTTTGAGACACCCCTAAAGATTTTTTATTTCATTCCGATACAGTTATTGTGAGTCAATTGATTCATTTTAACATCTCTGCGGCGAAGACTGTGGAAGTAAAATAGAGGGAGGCCTTAGTATGGCTCGATCGTTTGTTTACATTGTTTCAGAAAACCCTGAAGTGATGGAAAAAGTCAAAAAATCAACTGAAGGTCAAGATGTCAGTTTTTTTACTTATTCTGGCCCACAATGGCGAGAAGGTATGGAAAATCCATTCTTCAGATCACAGTTAATTAATGGAGTGCCTTCATTGGCGGGCGGTACAAATCCAGGCCCTGCAGTAGAGCACGCAAATAATGTTGTCAGTTTTCCGATGCCGACCGAAAAAATTCAAAAAATGGAAGAGATGGAAGCTAAAGCCATCGAGGCAGCCATTTACCAATACAAAGGAAACCTCACCGAGGCCGCACGCGCTCTTGGTATTGGTCGCGCTACATTATATCGTAAAGTAAAACAATTTCACATCGACCCCTCCCAGGCTCGCCGTCGCAAACTTATTGCGGCGTAATGATTTGAAACGTACAATTTAAAGAACAAAAAAGATCAAGCGATAAGCTTGGTCTTTTTTGTTATACTTTTTTCGACAGATTTTAAAAAATGACAAGTATTAATAAAAAAATCAGCGTAGGATAGTCAAAGTGTTCGACAGTAAATACAAGATAACAATGACAATAACGATGACAGATATTAAAAATAATATCAGGCCCATTGCTGGTCTTATTTTATTAGGGCTTGCTATTACGTTCAGTATGATCAGCTATTATAATTCAATTTATAATTTAAGATTAAGCTCGGAAATATCAAATCAAAAATCCCGAGCTGAAGTCATCGCACAAAGAATTGAAAGCTATTCTGCCGTGGCCAGCCAGCTTGGACGCACTTTGCAAAATCATTTTAGTAAATCAAAACTAAATCAAAAAGAAATCGAAGAATTTCTGATCGAAAGTGTTAAGTCAGGCCCTGAAAAATTAATTTACGGCGTAGGTATTTTTTTTGAGCCTTATAAAATGATTAAAAATAAAAAATTTTTTGGTCCTTATGCACATCGAAAGTTAAATGATGTTTCTGAAATACAGATAACTTATGAATGGAGCACAGACGCCTATAATTATCACCAACAGGGTTGGTACAAGAAAGGTCTTTTGGCGTCCAAGGACGGCGTCTTTGTCGAACCCTATTTTGATACAGATTTGGTGTATGTCACGTTGGTCACACCGCTGTACGATACGCAAAATAAAATATTAGCAGTTATTTCAGTGGATATGGTTCTGCCACAGTTACAATTGATTATTGACGAAATCAATGTTGATGATCATGAAATTATTTATATTCAGTCAAGAAACGGATTTCTTCTGGCGCATCCGCAAAAAGATTTATTTTATGAAAAAAATAAATCTTTTAGAAGTAAATCTTTAATTGATTTTAAAATTGAAGATTTCAAAGAAAGTATTTCCTCTAAAATAGATGCAAACGATATGCTTGTTTATACAGAAACCATCCCCGATTTGGGTTGGCAAGTCGTCGTCGAAAGCCAAAAAATATTTGTTTTGAAAGATTCAGCGAGGTTACTTCATATCTTGTATTTTTATGCCATTTTCTTGTGGCTTAGCGTACTGCTGGCCAGTTATTTTTGCATGCGTGCGTACCGAATAAAATCAGAAAATAAACGCAGAGAGGCTGAACAGCAAGCGCAACTTTTGAATTCGTCAAGACTTGCGACGTTGGGTGAATTCTCGAGCGGTATTGCGCATGAAATTAATAACCCCTTGGCAATTATTTATGGAAAGTCAGAATTGTTGTTAAGTAAAATTGAAAAAAAATCAGCAAATGAATCTGAAATTATTATAGGTTTAGAAAAAATTAAGTTAAATGCAGATCGAATCACAAAAATTATGCGTGGTTTAAAAACTTTTGCACGTGATGGAAAAAACGACCCTTGCGTAACAATTTCGTTGAAAGACCTTTTTTCTGAAACATTTTCAATGGCGAAGGAAAGACTAAGTCTGAAGAATATTAAATTTGAAATCAAAGACTTTGACGATGTAAAAATTTTCTGCAGGCCTAATCAGATTTCGCAAGTTTTATTAAATTTATTAAATAATTCAATCGATGCCATCGAATCACAAGCCTTGCCTTGGATTTCAATTGAAGTGCATTGCAATCAAGAAATTCAGATTTTATTCACAGACAGTGGGTCGGGGATTACCGAAGATATTGCCTTGAATATGATGAATTCATTTTATACGACAAAAGACTTTGGTAAGGGTACTGGGCTTGGACTAAGTATTTCAGAGGCGATTATGAAAGAGCACCAGGGGTCTTTGGTCTATAACCGAGGATCAGCAAACACTCAGTTTATCCTGCAATTGCCAAAACTATAATTTTATGACACAATTATAGAATATGAAAAATACGCAAAAAATTATTTTATCATTTGTGTTTGTTTTAGGTATGGCCTTTTTGACTCATTATTTTTTTGTCCAAAGAATTGAAAGTAAAGAACGTGAACTCGCCAGTTTTAGCGAAAGAAATACTACGCCGCAAATCAAGTGGGAGCAAAAAATAGCCGATGAATTATCTGAATCAACAGCGACGCAGGTCTCGGTAAAGCCCAATTGGCAGGATCTTTTGGTTTATGAGTACTTATCGGGGCATTACGATGTGACCGTTCGCCAAGGACAAATCGAGAAAATGCAATTACAACCCGCAATGAATGGGGTTCGATTTCAAACCAAAGATTTTATGGAAAAATTTGGTCATCAAATTAAGTCATTTGCGACCTATAAAATTGAAAGAACGTCATCCAATAACGAGCACGTTCAGTTGTTCGACCAAACTGGATCACAGGCGGGTTCTGTGCAAATTCAACGCGACGACAAAGGTCTAGTTAAAGATATTTCTTTTCAATAACTTTCGTCTGTATTCATCAGATATTTTCCAAAATTGTCATAAATTATCTTTAATTTGAATCTTAAGATTCCGATAAATAGTCATGGTTTATCCAGATATTACAACAGAAATTAAGAATCAAAAAAATAAATTAGAAGCAACAGTTTTGCAGCGAATGTTTGCAGTGGTATTAGATTATTTTATTTTATCCCCGGTGATCAGTTTTTTTTGTGTCATTTTATTTTCAAAGGGATTAAATCTGTATCAACAGTTCCCAAATTCGCAAGAATCAGAAATCATTTTATTACAAATTGGCATTGGCTTTATATTTTTATTTACGCTTGTGCAAGCCTTATTTATAAGTTTAGCGGGCGGTACGCCGGGTCAAATATTTACAAAAACATTTATTCGCTTTGAAAACAAGACCGCACATATATTTTTTCAATCGTGGCTGCGTCAATGGGGTTTTGTGGGCTCTGTTTTGCTTTTGGGTATTCCGTTTTTGGCCGTTATTTATCATCCAAGGCGTCAGACAATTTACGAACGAATGACAGAATCTGGTGTTTATACCTATGTCACAAAGCCTTTTGAAATATTAAATTGGGGCGCCAGCGAACGCAGATATGTTTCCGTATTTATAAGTACTTTTTTATTTTTCAGTATTTTTTTGTCAGTCCTTAGTTTTCAGCATTTTTATCAAAAAACATTGTCATCAAATTTAACATTTGAAAAAATAAAAGCGAAACAACATTTCTGTTCAGAACTGGATTCTGTCAAACAAGAAAGCCGATTATCCGTTGCCACAGCATTGAATCTTGTTGGTTTGTTGCCAGATCGATGTCTGGATCTA
>JAYVKY010000391.1:0-3675 GCA_043767965.1 Pseudobdellovibrionaceae bacterium | reverse complement strand
GCTGCTAAAATAAAACATGTCGGCTGCGATAAAAAAACATTTTCTAAAGAAGCTAAAAAAATAAATGAAGATGGAGATTCACATTAAACTATCTGAAGCTGTTTTGAAGTTGATCTTAAGCTCTTATTAGAGGTGTGGGACGCGGCAATACTTGAATTTAGATCAAAAACAGACTTTAAATGCCCTACCCTCTTAACCGAATAGCATAATTTAGATTTATCGGAGGTCATATTTTTGCAACAATTATTGCAATATAACTGCTGCGATTTTTAGTCACTATATGCATTTAGTTACAGGTTCACCGAACAAGACATATTTGAGATCGCAAAACTGGGAAGATTTGCCGAGCCGATTTTACACCGCGTAAAACAGCTCCTCGCAGCCATTGGCTTTGCTTTCTTCCGGGTAAGCGTTTTGGAGATGATCTCCAAGCTCTTTGTGGACTATGACATCAAGTCTTATCTCATCCGACCACGTGATGTGAGTACCCCGCAGCGAAAACCAGCTGAAAAAAAATGATGTAGTTGAAATTTACTAGGGCTGATTTATTTTTCGCAGCAATTTTTGTAAATCACTGCGCTAGTGACAACTCGATTTTCATCGACTAGAAAAATCAATTGCCAGACGTCGTTTTCATCATCATTCAGAATGTACGCCGGAACAACGTCATTTATATAGTGGCCATCGTGATAGCCAAGATTTTCCCAAACTTCCGAAACCGACTTACCCCGAAATTGATTATTCTCAACCAGGTCGGAAGCCATTTTTGCCCTGATCGCAATGTTTCCGGCTTTGAAAAGGTTATTTTCAAATTTTTGGCTTCCCCACTTCGAAATAGCCTCATTCGCTGTCATTTTTTTAGCAGAATTACCACTTACGGCAAACAGCGCCAAAGTGAAAAGAAAACCTGCCGCTAAAATACTTAAGGGTCTAAACAAAATCATTCAATTTTCTCCAATTTTTCGGGTTTGGTTTATTTACCCCATCACTTTCATCATCACTCAAAGATTTGTGAAAAATTTCGCCACACAAAGATTCTGCACTAAAAGACAACTTGTATGCCATAAGAGAATCTAACGGAAATTTTTTTGCTAAAGCTTGCTCGGACTTATTCAAAACAGGATTGAGAACCGCCAGTGACAAATTTGATGGCACAAATTCACTGCATAAAGAGCTACATTTGCTCTTACAAACAAACGTACGCAGATCTGTCGTAGCAATTGAGCAGTAACTTTCGCAACCAGATGGCACCACGATATTTAGTGATTTAAACCAGGCAATACAAATTTTATCTTCTACTCCGAAAACGATCGGTCCTTGAATTAATAAAATAAATAATGCTGTCAACTTCATCAATGCCACTTACTAATGACATAGCAGGGCTACCTTCTTTGCAAGGAATATTTGTAAGCACGCGACATTAATTTACTCTAACTCTGCGCCGCTTGCTTGAATAATCATTATCGGATTAAAATAAGAGCATCGATTCGGAAAGTATTTATGAAAGTAAAAAATTGCGAGTGTTGTTATATGCCAATGGCAAAAGATACCAGAGACAGCGGTTCAGACAAGTACTGCAGCTACTGTTTTGTTAACGGAAAACTCATCGCCGACGGCATGAATTTTAAAGAATTTTAAAACCAGTCTTACAAGGGTATGTGCGAAGGTGGAATGAATAAATTCACGGCCTGGATTTTTTCGCAATTTATCCGAATTGCTCCTTAATTGGAAAAAAACGAAACGCCCAGACATGAAAGTGACGACTATTTTATATGTACGGGATCAGAAAACGGCGACTGAATTTTATTCGAAAGCTCTGAATTAAAAAAAATTATTCAGCACTACAGTATGCTCGGTTTGTTTTTGATTTCAGGTTTTACTGAGATCGAAAAACTCGAGCTGCCAGCTTTGAGTTTTTTCAGCTTGCTTGCTCGTTGGCTTATCCCGTGATGATATAGAAATCTATTTTATCCGAACTATCGTAGGGAGCCGTTGCACCTAACGAATTTCACTGATTTTTGAAATTTGTGGTATGATTATGATTTACCGAGAGTGTTTTGCCAGTTTTTGAATAATCGGATCCATTGCAGCTGAATTGCTCAGTCTGCTGATTGATTAAAGTTGTCGAAGTTCCCGCCAAGCTAGTTCGCACGCTGTGCTCCTGCGGGTTCATCTCGAAGTGTTGTTGAGTGAAGTCATAACTTGATTTAAAAACTAATGATTTGGAAAATGATAGTTTTTAAATTCTTTGTACAGACGATCAGGAACGACAACGTCTTTCATATTTGGATCACTTAATGCTGCGTACCCGATATCAAAATCAAGCGTAACTATGAAAAGTAGTTTTGAAGATTTAAGTGCGTTTAAAATCATTGAATCACTAAATGCAGTGCCGGAGAACTCACAAATGTTAATAGCGTTGTCCCAGCCAATTGCTGTATTAAATAAATTAACCTGAGATGCTTCATTCGGGCTGATATAAAGAACTCCACGGTCAATCAAAGATTTGTCAGCTATGGCAAGTCTGTTTTTTAAAAATGCATCACAAATTTCAAGCCAACCTTTTTGTCCTGAGTGCGACCCAGCAGAAAACTCTTTTTTAATTTTTTTAAGCTGAGCTTCATTAAAAACTTCATCTTTTTCAGGGTCAGAAATCATGCTTGATTTAAGACTGCCTTTTAGCGTTTGAATTTTTGCTCGTGCGCGACTGGATATTTTATATTCTGAAAAATCATCAGTTGCATCAAACAAACTTTCAGACAGAATCAATCTTCGTTGAAATTCAAGATATTCAGAGCGCGTGTTGACTGTGGCAAATAATTGATAATTTTTAAACTGAAGTATTTCCCAAAGCTTGATTACTTCAGCGTGCGAATCGCGCATTTCGTAACTTGCAGAAATTAAAATATTTGTATCAAGTATTGTACCTTTTGGAGCGCCTTGTTTTTCAAGGCCTGTCAAATAGAATTCAATTTTAGAAAATGGAATAACTTGCCCCAATTAAACCTCAGGTTGTCTTGCAATTTTACGATCAGGAATTTCTTTTTGCTGTTCTTTTTCAATTTCTTCAAAGACCTTATTTAATCGGTCAATTTGTTCAGGTGTAAGTTTACGTTTACGACTGGCTTTTAAGTCGCTCGCTAAAGTACGGATGCTTTTAGGTGTTTTTGTCTTCATTTTGGAATCCTCCATTAAGCATCAATATACCACAACTTTATAGGCCGTAACGGCTTGGAAGTACAGGCTTTTTCGGCGTATGTATTTTGCTAAAACAAGATATAGCAGCTATCGCCATTTATAACCCACATAGAATAAAAACATAATAAAAAAACTGTCGGTAAAATTAATTACCAAGCGCGTGTCTGCGTAATATTACTTTCCATTTGACTGAGTATGTAGTTAATATGAACAGATTCATTGGTGTCAGTGACGGCCGCCTCCACCATATGACGATGGTCAAAAGCCGTCAGATTTTTAATCCCTGTACTCTAGTCTATCCCAATACACAAAATCTCTCTTAACGAAACTACCCAGCCAGCTCCTCTTATATTAGAGGCCGGTATATAGATGAGCGCGGGATGGCTCTTGGAGATTTGGTTCTGGGGCGGTAAAAAATTCAAACCAAGGTGTTAGGAAAATAACAGGTAAAAAAAATATCAAAATCATATATATTCA
>JAYVKY010000390.1:0-3942 GCA_043767965.1 Pseudobdellovibrionaceae bacterium | reverse complement strand
GGCGGAAATCAAATATTTTTTGAAAAAGCCAAAGACATCCAACCTGAAAAAACTGTCACTGTTGTTCAAAATAGAACTGTAGTGATGAAAAATCGTTTTGAATTGGCCCCTGAATTTTCAGGTGTTTTCGGTGGCGACACGTATTCACGCACAAAAAGTGTTGGTTTAAATGCGCATTTTCATATTAATTACAATTGGTCTGTGGGTGCAAAATACAATTATTCATTCAATAGCCTTACACCTGAAGGTGAAGTCCTTATGGATAAAGCGATTGCAGATTACAATGCAAATCCAAATAGCCCAACGTCAGCCTACCCAGAATTAAATTATCAAAAATCTGAAGCTTTAGCCCTTGTGAATTGGTACCCCATATACGGAAAATTCAGTATGTTTGATACGTCTGTCGTACATTTTGATTTTTATATGGTCGGTGGTTACGGCCAAATTCAATTGGCAAAATCATCAGCACCGACATACACAGCTGGAACGGGTCTTGGTCTATGGCTGACGAATAGTCTTACAACACGTTTAGAAATGCGCTATCAAAATTACAATTCTGAATATCTTGGCCAAACTAAAAAAATGGATGTGGCTGTGGCCTCAGTTCAAATGGGTTGGTTGCTATGATTAAATACGTAGTATTGATTTTATTATTATCAGTTCAATATGTTTTCGCTGAATCCATCGAAGATATGTTGGCCGCTGATCAACCGGCTGCTCAACAAGTCATTGCAAAAAAAACGGGGTCTGATTCTGAACTGGTTACAACGCTTCAAAAAATTTCAGGTCCTCAAATTTCAGATTACAATGTTGTATATCGTTCAATCGAGACCAGCGACTGGACCACGTCCGTGATTCAATATCCTAAGGTTTTTGAATCAAAACCATTTTATAATTCAACAAATGGTTTAGCCACACTTTCTATTTTACAATTTCAAGCGGGCTTAAAAATAACAGCCCTTGAAACATTATTTAAAGTTACAAGCCCTAAAGATATTAACCCTGCTTTAAAAAAGTATTTAGCCGATCTGATCAGTAAAGATGATCCCATATGGGCAATGGCTCGAATTAAATGGTCAAACAATTGGGGTATTGTATTTAATCCATTAGTCGCTGTATGGATTGATTCATTAAGCTTTGATGCAAAATCAATTGATGAATTGCTTAAAATTTCAAAAGATATCCCCGCCGATACCAAAGAAAAGTCATTTGTCGATTGGCACTTAGCAATTAAATATGCAATGACTGATAAATCTGAAAAATCAGCCCAATTGTTGACTCAGATCAGAAAAAATCCAAATTCAGTAATCAGCCCAGATCTGGTTCAATTAACAGCGGCCAGAATTTTATTTCAAAATTCATATTACGACACAGCGATTAAACAGTATGAAAAAATCTCAAAAAATTCGAAATATTGGTCACAAGCCCAAGAAGAAATGGGTTGGTCTTATGTACGTAAGGGACAGCCACAGAACGCCATTGCGATTGGTCAATCTTTAATTCACCCAGGGCTTTTAAATCAAGTCAGTTCAGAATCATTTTTCATGATGTCATTGGCGCAATTAAAAATTTGTGATTACCCATCAGTGATTTCAACATTAACTGACTATTCAAAAAACTTTAAAGAAAAAAACAAAGCACTTAAAGATTTGATCTCTTCAACTGAAGATCAAAATATGCATGCGTTTTTTAAAACTTCAACGAATGCGACCACAGATTTAAAATCTGACCCTTCGATGAAGAATTTACCTTTATTGATCACGATGGATCGTAAATTAAAACTTCTGATTCAAAAGCAAACAGCTTTGCAAAAAGAATCAGAACTTGCCGAAGTATTATATGCAAAGTCACTGGCACTGACGGGTTTACAAGGTCACTTTGAAACACTTAAAAAGAACACCTTAGCACGTGTTCATGCCGCACAATCTGAGTCTGTATCAAGAATCAAAATTTTGGCTGCAAGTGAACTTGAAAATATCAAAAATAATCTTGATAAATTACACATCGTCGAAGCCGAAGTCATTTCACAAATTTCTATTGCTGACCAAATCGCTGGTAAAGCCAAAGATGACGGCAAAATGAAAATTGGCACGACAGGTTCAAAAAGCACAGATTCGGTCAAATTCCCTATGGAAAAAGAAGTTTGGTTTGATGAAATTGGCAGTTATAAAGTGAATGTTAAAAAAGCATGTACAGCCCCGGCTGTTCAGAAGGCGAAAACACTATGAAAATATATCTAGCTTTAGCAATTTTGTTGGTGGCAGCGTGTTCACCAAAAAGTGATAGCCTATATTTGCCACCAGCAGTAAAACAACAAGATCTGCAAGTCGAAGACCCAAATGCGGTCTATTTCGATCCATCGATAGATATTTTATTTGTCGTGGATAATTCTGGCAGTATGCAGGCTCATCAAAATAATTTAATTAAAAATATCGATTTATTTACCAATGAATTTTTAAAAAATTCAATTCTGGATTACAACATCGGTGTTCTGACAACTGATATGTGTGACTATAGAAGACCTAAATACGGAACATACTGTGGTGGTGAACTTGTTGCAAATGGTGGCTATTCATTTGTTAACCGTAAAACACCAAATGCTTCGCAGGTATTAAAAATGAATCTTGATCTTGGTATAGATGGATCAGGTACTGAAGCGCTTTTTGATCCGATTAATGCAGCATTAACAACGAATTTAAATACAACGACAAAGGGTTTTTATAGAAGTAATGCCACGTTGGTGATTATTTTTGTAACGGATGCCGAAGATCAAAGTCGCAAAATGAATGTCTCATACATGAAGAATTTTTTATTACAGCTAAAAAATAATGATCCTAAAAAAATTATTACTTTAGGTGTTATAGTACCGTCATCAGTTTCGGATTATTCTTGCCCTAGGGATCAGGGGGATAAGCCAGTAAGAATCGAAAATATTTTGGCCGCTTTTCCGTTAGTGAATCAATCAAATGTATTAAGTTTATGTTCACAAACATACGGTGCAGAGCTTTCACAAATGGCAAACGTTGTTGTGAATCAAATTGGTCGAGTTATTTATTTAAGTCGGGCACCGGTTGAGGGGTCAATAAAAGTGACTTATGGGCAAGTTGATTTACCTATGAATTTTGAAACAGGTTGGAGCTTTAATGCGGCCAAAAATGCAATCATTTTAGGTGATAAAATTGACTGGTCATCACAACCCAGCGGCAGCCGTGTAAAAGTATTTTACAATGCGGCCACTTACGATAAGAAATAAATTTTAATTATTTTGTTTTTGGTAAAGCGGGCTCAGAGCCTGATTTTGTTCCGGTGTGATTACGCCAATTGTAATCGTCTGATTTGACATATCTATTTTGCCAGTCATCCCATTTACGTTTGGGGTGTTTATGTACAACATTACCCTTGTCATCAAAGATATCGGGGTCTTTGCCAATTAGAAATTCTGCGATTGATTTTAATATTCCCATCGGCTTACGATATCTAACTTTTTGGGTTAGCGCAAATATCAATAATTTCTAGGCCTTTATCTTCGCCCGGATATTTACCTTGCGTCATTTGTTGATAGCAATCTTTGGCTGCGGATTTAAAGGCTTCTTCATAGGTAGGTGCATTTTTTTTGATCTGAAATGATTGTGATTTCGTGGCCTTATATGAAAATACCCATGTTTTGGCTGATGGGTTCATGGCGGCAAATACTGTGTTCGTAGCCAGTAGGATTGTTAAAATGACTTTTTTCATAGGGGCCTCCTGTATTTGTTATTTAGCTGATACTTCATATGTATGAAAACGGCGGGCCAAACATATTCACGTATTCTCTAAATAAGACATGATAACTACCTAAAATGACCCATAATAGTCTAGTTATTTTAGGTAGTTATCATGTCTTATTTAGAGAATACGTGAATATGTTTGGCCCGCCGTTTTCATACATATGAAGTATCAGCT
>JAYVKY010000389.1:0-3838 GCA_043767965.1 Pseudobdellovibrionaceae bacterium | reverse complement strand
TGATTTGATCGAAAGCTTCCTGGTCATGGGGCTCTTGTATTGTGGGGATTGCTCCGTCAGTCAGCGTGATTGGCGTCATTTCCAGAAAAGCTTCGGGCGTGATCTCGGCAACCTCTAAAAGTCTAGCGTGATAGGCAATAAAATTCTCGGGTCCAGTTAAATCTGGGTTTATTTTCATTGCTATGATGTCTTTAAAACGACGAATTTCCATAAAGTTGATCATAGCAAGTCTTAAGGTATTTGTCGGTAAAAATCTTTATTGAACAAATTATATATTGAAATAAGATAATCAGATGAAAATTAAATTTTGGGGAGTGCGTGGGTCGTTGCCTGCGTCGAATAGCTTAGAACAGAATTCAGAACACATTCATAATGTACTGCGCAGTTTTATTCAATCTGGGTACAAAACCGAAGCAGATATAGAAATATTTTTTAAATCCAAGTCGATCTCTGAAATCTGTGGCTATGGTCAAAATACAACATGCGTTCAAGTGCGCGATGGCTCTCACCATCTGCTTGTTGATGGTGGTACTGGTATTAAAGTTTACGGCGATCATTTATTGAAGCATCACCCCGAAAGAAATCAGCATCACATATTGATGACACATTTTCACTATGACCATATTATGGGTTTACCATTTTTTCCACAGCACTTTGTTCCAGGGCAAGAAATTCATTATTATGCTGTACAAAGTGATTGCGAAAAAATGATCAGGTCATTATTTGCCAAGCCACTTTTCCCCTTCAGCTTTGAGAATTTGGCTGGAAAAATTCATTTTCACCAAATTGAACCGTATCAAAAAAATGTAATTAACGGTTTTGATGTGACCGCGTTTAAATTAGATCACCCAGACCCATGTTTTGGATTTCGTATTGAAAAAAACGGTAAAGCTTATGCTCATGCTGTTGATCACGAGGCTAAACGTATTACTGAAGTCGAACTCGGAAACGATGCCAGTCTGTTTAAAAATGCTGATCTTTTATATATTGATGCCCAGTACACAGAATCTGATATGGTTCAGAAAAAAGGTTGGGGCCACGGAACATTCGACCGCGCTTTTGAAATATGTTCTGTATATAACATCAAACACGTTCTTTTGGCACACCATGACCCAGGGTTTTCTATTTCAGATATTCAATCATTAGTGAATCAATCTGAAATTTATTTTCAAACTTATGCAAAATCAAAAAATATCGAAAAATTAAAATGGAATTTCGCCTATGACGGGCAAATTGTAGAGATCTAAGTCTAGGTTTTATATTTTTTGTTTAAGGAAGCACCTGCTTAAACCGACAAGATAACGAGGTTTGCATGAAATACAAAAATATTTTTAATTATATATTATCAATAATCTGTTTTATCAGTTGGTCAAATTTGGCCGTGGGTCAAAACAAACCTCAAACGACAGCATCAAAGACCAATGAAAAGTGTGATATTCAAAAATTGATTGATTCAACAGAGGTTCAAAAAAAGGAATCAACATTAAAGTTGCAAAGTTTTGATCCGAAATCAAAAACAGTTAAAAATAAAATTATTAACGATGGCGTTTCAACAAATATTTTTTTAGTCAAACTATTTGCGGCACAAGAAAGCTGTAAAAACAGTGATGCCGACAAAAAGTGGATACAAACTGAAATCGAAAAAAATACGAAACAATTAAAAATTTATACAAATTCATATTGCAAAGCCGTGATTCTGCCGGGGAATGACCTGAACACAAAAAATTCCGTTGATTCTGGCGAAGCGGAACCAGATAAAGACGGCGGGTGCAAGCACAACGGCGAGCGCCGCATGGTTAAATTTGTTTTCGATACGTGTACGCCGGGCAGTGACGATTATGATTTAAAGGTTTGTGAATGCCACGTTAAAGACCGTGGAAATTCATGTATGTATGATAAAAAAGTGGCTGATAAATTAATTAAAAAAATTGAAGCTATTCAAGAAGACCCAATTTGTGATGAAAAGACTCCACAAAGTAAAAGTTCATTTTTTGACAGTAAAAACATGGCCGATATTGGCAAATTTGTACTGGCCATTGCAATTGCTGCGGGGGTTATTTACGTAGCTAACAAATATTTTAAAAAACAAGATGCGAAAAAAAGTGCAGAGGCTTTAGCAACTGCCGGCGGTGGATCTGCAGCTGGTGGATCTACGGGGTTACCTTCGTCATTTCAAGGAAAATACAGCGGTTCAGTTGACATGTCGAACCATGAAGATCGAATCAAAGCACGAAATATAGCCTTAACTGAAATGGGAAAACCGATCACGGGGAACGACGCGATCGATAACGCCGCGACGGGTGGGGGTCCGCCTGATGGTGGTATTTATATGGCGGGTTCATTTGAATTTACTGTCGGTGCCAATAATACAATAACAAGTGGCCAATTCATTATTCATGGATATCCATTAAAGCTGGGTGGCGGAAAAATTGAAAGCAATGGTTCGTTTAATATCAACCCCGAAGGATTAGAAGTTCAAGGCCAGCTGAATGGGACAACAATATCAGGTAGGGCCAATGAATATGGAAAACCGCACGTATATGGCACTTTGAACGGCGTGTTTACACCAAGTAAATAAAAGTTATTTTTCGAAAACTAAATCAACTTTTTCTTTAACGGTCGGTGATTCGACCGTTTTTATTTCTGTTGTTTCAGGCCAAGTAAAATCATTTGAGGCGCTTGTTGAAATAAATTCTGAGTTCATTTTTTTCATATGTTGTGACCAGATCGGAACAGCACCGCTGGCTCCTGTTAAGTATGTTGCAACATTTTGATCGAAACCCAGCCATACGACAGTTGTTAAATGTGGGGTAAACCCCGCGAACCAAGCGTCATTTCCATTTGAAGTTGTTCCGGTTTTACCAGCAGCAGGGTCGGTAAAGCCCAAATTTTTAGCTGACTTGGCTGTGCCCGAATTCAATGTTTCTTTCATCATGCCAACAAGAACAGCTGACTTTGTTGGGTCAATTTTTTGTTCGGTTTTTGATTCGTATAAATAAATATTGTCAGCATTTGAATTCTGAATTTTTTTAATGAAAGATAATTTTTGATAGCGTCCGAAATTGGCAAGCGTCATATAGGCTTGTAATATTTCAAAGGGGTAATGCGTACTTGCGCCTAACGAAATCGCCGGCGCATTTTCGATTTTTGTGGTTAATCCCAATTTGTAGGCAGTATCAATAATTTGATCTATGCCTACTTGAAATGCCACTTGAGCAGTCGGTGAATTTAGACTTTCTTTCAAGGAAAAATAATACGGGATTTCGCCGCGAAATTTTTTATCATAATTTTCTGGGATCCATTTTTTATGATCATAGGGCCATTCAAAATACTGATCCGTCAGGGGTGTTGTGGGTGTTACATTTTTTTCACTTTTCAGGCCGTAGATAAGTCCCGATAGATACACAATGGGCTTTATAAGTGATCCAATTTGTCGTTGGCTATTCAAAGCGCGGTTAAACTGCGTTTGTTTGTAACTTTGTCCGCCAACAAATGCCGTCACAAGACCTGTATTGTTTTCAGCTGTCATGATTACGCCTTGAAGATCAACACCCTTTTCTTTTTTTTGTTTTAATTTCTCTTTATTCACTGTTAGGTTTTGAATTCCACTTTGTAATGATTTTTGGGCTGAATCTTGGGCGTCAAGATTCAGACTTGTGTAAAAACTGTTGCCGTCAATTTCAATATTTAATTCACGCGCTTGGGCGCGGGCCGCATCGAAAAAATAGGGTGCAGTTTCTGTAGCTTTGTTTTCGATGACCATGGGCATCGGAAATCTTTGTGCTGAATTCAATTCATTTTCAGAAATTAAATTCAGTTCTTTCATTTTTGTCAAAAC
>JAYVKY010000388.1:0-3391 GCA_043767965.1 Pseudobdellovibrionaceae bacterium | reverse complement strand
TCGAAGCCAAACAGCGCGGCTGGAGCACCCCCGTTTATTTAAACAAAGCCGAATCGGATGCAAATTACGAATTGTGCGCCAATTATTTGCTGGAAAATTACAAATGGATTCGTGTCGCTCTGGCTTCGCACAACGTGCGAACATTGGCGGCGGCATTGGCGAAAGCCGAACAACTGGGTCTGGCTAAAAATGCCTTTGAAATTCAAATGCTTTACGGCATGGCCGAGCCCGTTAAAAAATCTTTATCTGAAATGGGTTATCGTGTGCGCGAATATGCCCCTGTCGGTGAACTCATCCCTGGCATGGCCTATCTTGTGCGACGACTTTTAGAGAACACATCCAACGAGTCTTGGCTGCGTGGTAAATTTTCAGATGGGAAAACAACAGCTGAACTTTTGAAAGATCCAGCCGTCGGGCTGATTTCGACGAATCCAAATTATATTGTACCAAAAAATAAATTTGATAATGAAGCCCTTTTTGATTTCGCAGTTGCTGACGTTAGACTAAAAACACAGACTGCATTAAAAACTTTAACCGTAAAATTACCCATTCAAGTTCAGCCCATCATTGGTGGTAAAAAAATATCGACAACAAATATTTTTAAACGACCAAACCCTTCCCAGACCCACCAAACCGTGGCCGAAGTTTCAATGGCGACGATTGAAATGGCTGAGAACGCTATGCAGCTGTCTCATGAAACATTTTTAACATGGAAAAAAATTTCAGCAAACTCCAGAGCCGATATTTTAGATCGCGCTGCTGCAATCATGATTCGTGATCGCTATCAACTGATGGCTACACAAATTATCGAAGTCGGAAAACCTTGGGCCGAAGCCGATGGTGATGTTTGCGAAGCCATTGATTTTTTAAAGTATTATGCACGTCACATGCGCGAACTGGCCCTTCCCCTTCGCGTCGGACATGCACCTGGCGAAATCAGTCAGTATATTTACAAACCACGCGGTGTGACCGCAGTGATAGCCCCGTGGAACTTCCCCTTAGCGATCTTAGCCGGCCAAGTCGCCGCTGCCATTGTTACGGGTAATACGGTCGTCATGAAGCCCGCCGAACAAAGTTCGTTGGTTGCCCTTGGCTTATTTGAAATATTTAAAGAGGCCGGCCTTCCAGAAAACGTCATTCAATTTTTACCAGGTTACGGCGAAGATGTTGGCGACTATATAGTTAAACATAAATTCACAACCACGATCGCCTTCACCGGTTCAAAAACTGTGGGTTTATTGATTCAAAAAAATGCGGCTGTCGTTTTGCCAGGTCAATTGCACGTTAAACGTTGTATTATTGAAATGGGTGGGAAAAACGGAATCATCATAGATTCCGATGCTGATCTGGACGAGGCCGTGGATGCAGTTTTATATTCAGCCTTTGGTTTTTCAGGCCAGAAATGTTCTGCAGCGTCACGCGTGATTGTGCTGAAAGAAGTTTATGAAAAATTTACGACACGCCTGATTGAGGCTGCAAAATCGATTCAAATTTCAACGGCCGAAAACCCTGTTGGATATTTCGGGCCTGTCGTTGATGAAGACGCCTTTAACAGACTCAATTCGCAAATTGGGACGGCCTGTTTGAAATATAAATTACTTTTTAAGGGTGACGTTCCCACCGGTGGGTATTTCGTACCTATCGCCATTTTTGGCGATGTTAAATCAAGTGATGATATTGCACAAAATGAATTTTTCGGACCCGTACTGGCAATAACGAAGGCCGATGATCTGTCGCAGGCTATTTCAATTCTAAATTCAACTGAATATGCCTTAACGGGCGGAATTTACAGTCGATCCCCCGCCAATATCGAACGCGCAAAACACGAACTTGAAGTTGGAAATTTATATATCAATCGTGGAATCACCGGAGCCATGGTGGATCGACATCCATTTGGTGGTTTTAAAATGTCTGGTATTGGTTCAAAAACCGGTGGCCCTGATTATTTAAAGCAATTCATGGAGCCTATCGTTATCACTGAAAATACGATGCGTCGGGGTTTTGCTCCAGAGGAATAACCCCTGCCTTTAAATGAAGGGCTGATTTAAAACGTTGTTCTGCTAAAAATATAAATCCCAAAATAAATCCTGTCAGTGCTCCGCCGATATGTGCAGAGTGCGCGACGGCCTGATCAATGCCGTTTGAATGGTACAGCACAGTTGTGAAATCAGAAATCAAGTAGACCGGAAATAATAAATACGCTGGCAAATAAATAATTCCAAAGCCACCTTGAATTGGCGACAAAAAATATGACCATTGAATATTTTTTTTATTTTCAACAGTACATAAAAATGCAATCAACCCACACAGTGAGCCGCTGGCACCCACCATTGAAATATCATTGTTTGGCGAAAACAATAAATACGATACCCCGGCACCGATTCCACCTAAAATATACACACCCAGAATCCAACCCTGTTCAACCCGAGAAATCAGAATATTTGCAATCAATACTAAAAAAATCATATTGGTCATTAAATGAAAAAAACCGGCATGCATAAACTGATAGGTCAACCAAGCCCAAGGGGTGGTTGCCTCGTGACTTAGACCAAATCGATATTGATTTGAATTTTGATACATATTTTGCACCTGAAGCAGTAATTTTTTATTTTTTTCAATTTGAATACGATCCCCTTGAAATGGAAATAGCGGGGCCCTGTCCCAAAATAATCTGTCTTTTAAAAAAGTAAGATCATCGGGATCTAAACGCATATCTGCTGTGTGATCTAAAGTCTGTCTGTACATTTTCTGTAAAGAAAACACATCAAACATTTTATTTTGTGTAAAATGACTATTCATATTTTGATCATCAAAATATTCAGGCAATGAAAAAAATAAATAAACAAAAATATTAAGTACTAATAGAACCGTACCGATATGAATAAGTTGATTCCATTTTATATTTTTTAAGTCTAAAAAAATATGACCAGGTAAAATCATAACTCATCAATTCGTTTCTGAATGTCCTGAATCAGTTCGTCCTTATAATTCATGCTGGCGGGGCTACGAGTTGAAGAATATTGTAACTGATCCAGCCTTTCACGAATAAGATATTTATTCACTAGTTTAAATGTGGCATATTTTTCTAAATCTTTTAATGGCTGCTTTATATCTTGTTTTAAGATACTTGCGATTTCGTACTTTAAAGTATCATTTAATAAATTTGAATCTTTCGATTTAAGCTTGGCAAGTAAGTCTAAAAAATCACCGGCTTCAAAAGATTTTGCAAATTCGCAAGATTCAGATTTTGGATCCTGCTGGCAGGCCTGTCCTAAATACTTTGCCTCTGTGTCATCGTCTGTCGCTGTTAGATATTTTGCAAAATAGGCCTGTGATTTTAAATCCAGACCCACTTCATTTGAAAAATTTCGCCATAAAACAAAATCTGCTT
>JAYVKY010000387.1:0-4940 GCA_043767965.1 Pseudobdellovibrionaceae bacterium | reverse complement strand
AATTTTTGCCAGTAACAGGAATGGTTACAAACGGAAAAAATTCATTTATTTTTGTAGCGATGGGATATGATGTTGAAGCCGGCGCAAGAATGAGAGCACCTAACTGGACTTGGGAAACTCTTTATGGCGTACCACTACACCTAGCAAATGATTCACAAGGTGTGGTTCTTGGACAGTCATTAGGTTTTCTTCTTGGATGCACGGCTGTAAAAAAGGATACGACCATGGTGCAGAACTCGGGCTATGTTCCAGAAAATCGTCCATTCCATTGTGATAGAAGTTCAATTCAAGTTTCAGCAAACACAGTGACAGGCCAATTAAATGCACTTGATTTAAATGTTGTTGGTTTAATTGATGGTGGTTACAAAGATATAGACGAAAAGTGGATGAAAATTTCACTCGAGAATGCACAGAAGATTTTAAATACAAATAAGATCAGATTTCAATCCGTTTTGCTAAAAGATGACGGTGGTCTGGATAAGTTCGTTAGTCGATTTAATAATTTTTCTAATGCCCAAGGGCTTAAGCTTCATGCGATTAAATGGTATGATCACAAAGTTGCAAATCTTTATAAACAGACAAAAAGCTTATTGGGAATTTTTCAGATATTTATCGTAACCGTTATTCTGACAATCGCTTGTTTATCTGTACTTAATACTGTTGTTAAAAGTGTAAAGGAAAGAACCAGGGAAATCGGAACCTTAAGAAGCATTGGCTTTACGGGTCGACAAGTCGGATTGATTTTTTCAATGGAGGCTTTGTACCTGAGCATGATGGGTGTCATGGTGGGTGCAACTGTCGCCGTAATCACAACATTCGCTGTGAATCAGGCAAGAATTTTATATCGTGCGGGATTATTATCTGAACCCATTATCTTCAGGATCAGTTATGATTTCATAGCCTATTTACAATGTACAATTTTATTAGGAATTCTATCTGTTCTTGCCAGTCATTTAGCGGTAAAGTCGACAGTCAAAGCTCCGGTTTCACAGAACTTAACACATGCTTAAATACGCCTTTCTATTTTTTTTATGGAGTCCAACTTTTGTACAAGCTGAAAACGTTTACCGCTTCGATTTGTACGGATCAAGCACCTATAAGGTCCGGAATCATGATTCGTTATTTAATCCAAATAATATGTTCGAAGTTCCGACATGGACGCAAACTTTAGAACTCAGGCCAGACTTTCAGTTTAATTTTGATGAAAAGCAGTCTTTGGTTTTAAGATCCAGACATTTTCTGCAAAGCTTTGAAACAAAGTTTACAAATCCTGACAGAAGTCGTTCGACTCACGACGAAGATTCAGATTTAAGTGATTTGTTTTTTTCTTCATCGTGGACAGATTCATTTGCAACAACAATTGGACTGCAAAATTATCAATGGGGACCTGCAGAAATATTTTCTGCGTCGAATCCATTTTTCCATTTTAACACAAATCAAAGAAGTTTTTTCTTTAAAGAAAAAGGCAGGGTATTAGCGCGCGTGAATTGGAATCCAAATCCTGAATCAAATCGTTGGTCTGTCGTTGGAATATATGAGCCCATTGATAATCAGACTCGCTTTTGGACGGCTGACAAAGAATTTACTCCACGTTCAGCATTAAAGGTCGAATATCAATTTGAAAATCCGGCCAATGCCTTTGCCGTTATAGGAGGGCAAGGGGAAGATCGTCGCGGTTTTATCGCAGAATACTTTACTTGGTCGTGGACAGAAGGTATTTCATTTTACGGTGACGTGCAACACCACCATGATCGAACGAACTACGTTCCGGAAAAAAATAGCTTTAATTTTTATGACTTAGTCGATACCGATGAAGATCGAATATTTACGTTGGCAGTTTTGGGTTTTCGCTGGGAAGGTCGAGTTGATTTCAGACAGGAATTTATTTTCAACGAGGCAGGTTATAATTCTGATCAATGGAAACAAGTTCGGGCCTCGGCAACAACATTGTCACCGCGTTTAGTGACAAACTTAAATCGTTTTTCTTCGCCAGGATTAGAGTTCCGCACTCAGACTTATTCTTATACGTCGCTACGGATTCCAGATTTAGGCGCTAGCAAAAAGGCCAGCGTCAACGCCAGGTGGCTTTCAAGTTTAGATCATAATTCGGCAGTTCTGCAGCTTAACTATGAATACAACTGGAATGACCATGCTGTGATTTCTATAGAAGGCCTTCAATTTATGGGTGACGATAGCAGTGAATTCAGAATTATCGATGATCAACAGGCATCAATTGGCGTTCGCTGGAGTTACTAAGATTTTAATATTTTTTCTTTAAATTCTGTAATGATTTCTTCTGAAGCTATGACACTTTTTTGATTGCAAATTGCAGGATGAACTTTGATTGTAATGCTTCTGTTTCCGCACCATTCAATCGTTGTTATACCAACTGGATAAGCCTGTGATCCTGGCGGAGCAAGTACCCAATAGCGATCTTTTGCTGAAGATGACAGAAGTGCTTCTTGATTCCAAACACCGAGATCTGAAAAGCTACCCATCCAAAATGAACGATTGGCACCTTGCTTTATAAGCCACCGCATACCACCTAAACCAATCCATTTTCCTATGTGTGCAAGTTCCCAAAATGCCCAATAAACGCCAGCTTTTAAATCAGATTTATATTTTTCATAGGAATTTTTTACTGCTTCAGAATTATTGATTCCCACAAGCACTGTTGGGATAAAGCTAACAAAATTTTGCCCGGCCTTTGCATTCGGAAAAGCGCCACGTAAATCAACTGGCGAAAGCCAAACGCCGGGATCTTGTGGATTTTTATAAAGTCGACGTTTAATGATCTGGTCAATTTCTGAAACAATAAAAAAACTTAAGTTTAAATGATTGGATTTAGCCAAAGATTTCAACTTCTCATTTTCTGAAGATGTTAAAAACCAGTAACTAACCTCATCAGGCCCGCCAGATTGGGCCTCTGAAGAAAAATTCTTCCAAGGATTATTCGGCAAGCGTGGATGAATCAGCAATCCTTTCAGTAAAAGATAAAAATGCAATAACGACGAAGGTTTTTTTAATGGCCTAATGGGGGCCTTAATTTTAATACCTTCTTGTTGCAGCACGGATAGAATTTTTCCGAACCCATCAGCTTCACGATGAGGGAAGTGAACTTTTTTAAAAACTTTATCCTTATCCTGGTACATCATGGTTGCCATGTCTGACTGGCCCATTTCAGCACGAATCTCGAACCACTTGGCGGCCCAGTCGATCACAGAAAACCTATTTCTAAATGTGAAAAGTCATTCATCTCGCTAAATTTTGTAGAAGATTTTTCTAAAGTTACTACAGAAGCAACTTCTGGAATTACTTTATAAAGCGCACCCTCGATAGATGTGACCAAATAACCTTTTCTATTTAACGAAAGATTTTTTTGATTTGGCTGATCCCAACGATGAACTGATAAAATACTAAATTGTTCGTTTTTAGGTGATTTATTATTTTGGTACCAAAAGTGATCAATAAACTGCAGAAGTTGCAGTCGTTGTTCGTCCTCAGACCCAACAACAGATTTAAAAAGCATAAGTTGAAGAATTTCAATAGGCTGATTTAACTCGACACTTCTTTTGCCAAATAAAGGCAGAAGCTTCGTCATTAAATTTAAATACAGCGGCCACTTTTTAATGAGTGTCTTTTTAACGTGCGATGCCGACACGGGAAGAACAAAAGCATTTGCGATTCCGTTTTCGTCTAGAACTTGAAAATCTTTAAAACTTTTTTTAAAGATACTAAGGGTTCGAACAAGGTCAGATTCGATCCAGCTTAATTTATCCTGCCGACATAATAGTTTAATCAAAGTTGAAATTTCAGATTCTTTAATCAATCGCACAGTTGATTTGGGTTTGCGAAGTGGCCACCAGCGTCCCCATACAGAATGCGACTGATACGTGTTAGTCATTTCATAGCTAAAACCACCTGGGCGTTTTTTTTGAATCAATGCTTTTTGCGCCAGCTTATTTTCTTTCCAAACTAAAGTAATAAAACCTATGCAGCCTTCGAATTCATCGATCGTTTCTGAAAGTTGTAGAGCATGACCGTAAAATTTTCGCCACTGCAGTCTGGCTTCTCGGTCTAATTGCGGTGTCGTTCTTAAATCACTTGTGTAACCAATTGAAATTTGCTGACCATTCCAACTAAGTTTTCGAAAAGTTGATACGGCAAAGCCATGCGGGACGCCATCTTTGTTCACGAAAATAAAAACAAAGGCCCGTTCACCCTGAGCCTTTAGAAAATAATAAAAATCTGGTCTTCGATCAAAGGATATTTGCAGAGATTCAGAGCTAATCGAAGTCTGATCAATCAGCGAAAAAATAGTATCTTGTCGTCTTGGATCTGCAATTTTTATTCGCGGGTATTGATCAAGTAACTCTTGAAATTTCATTAGGTACGGACATCAATTAAACACAGGAAGTTTTAGTTCGTGTGTAGTTTCTAGTTTTTTATATGCCAAGCGCTTGCGAAATAGACGTCTACCTAAGAAGCGTGCGACATAAGCTGGTTCTTTATAGAAAGCTTGCATAATTGCGTGAATCGAGCCCATCTCAACAATTTCTACAGCTTGTTCTGTCATGCCGGAAATAAAGACTTCGCCCTCAAAAATTCTGCACGGTTTGCAAATGCTGTACATCTCGCCAAGTTTTTTCTTAGAGGCATCGTAAGAATAAAGAAGATAAGATTTGCCTTTAATTGTTTGAATAATCAGATCTACAAACAGTCGAAGCCAAAACTTCGCACGAAATGTGCCATTTTTTAATAATGGGTGAATCCACAGGCCAGTAACTTCAAAACACTTATTAAGTTTTTCCTGAAGTTTCTTGTGGTCATCCACTATATTTTGTGGAAGTTGTTCAAGCACTCTGAAAGGGCCCTGAAGCGCCACTATATAACCACCAAACATAGACAGAATAGTACCGTCATCGTTCAACGTCACAAGC
>JAYVKY010000386.1:0-3809 GCA_043767965.1 Pseudobdellovibrionaceae bacterium | reverse complement strand
CTGCGCCGACAGTTGATATTCCGAAATCAACAACAACAATAAATGGTTATTTATCAAGTACAGATTGGACAACGTTTAACGCAAAACAAGCAGGGTCTACTGAGTTAACTGGTGTTGCGGCATTATCGACAATCGGTTTTGTTAAGAGGACTGCAGCGAACACGTATTCAACAGTGGCATCAATTGATTTAACCACATCAGTCACGGGAACATTACCTGCAACAAGTGGTGGTACTGGTAACGCCACATACGCAATTGGTGATTTACTTTATGCTTCAACAACATCTGTCTTAACTAGATTACCAGCAACAACTTCGGGTTATGTATTAACCAGTAATGGTGCGGGTACTGCGCCGACTTGGACGGCCTCTGTCGCAGGGTTACCTGCTGCCGCTGGAACAAACGCCTTACCGGGTTATGCATTTAGTGGTGATACCAATACGGGTATGTATGACATCGCCGCAGATACACTTGGTTTTTCAACAGCAGGTACAGAAAGATTGCGAATTGATTCTACGGGTAACGTGGGTATTGATGCCGCATCACCGCGTGCAAAGTTGGATGTCAACGGGTCAATCATTAGTAAAGCCAGTATAGTCAACGGCACCAGCACGATTGATTTTTCGGGTGGTAATATTCAGCATACTGCATCAAGCTGCGGCGCTTTTATTTTTCATAATTTAAAAGACGGTGGAACATACATGTTCATCGTTAAAGGCACAAGTGTTACGACCTGTTCATTCACGGCCTATTCTGATGCCGGCACAACAGCCCTAACTGTGCATCTACCCCCAGATCACGGTGCAACGACAACCGCAAAACATACAATTTACAACGCTGCTGTATCTGGCGGAGATGTCTATTTAGCTTGGACACCAGGCTATTAATATGAAACACTTTTAAAGCGTTATTAAACAAAATTGTTCACGTAGAATACAAAATTTAGATTGCGCGCAGTAAAGTAATTTACTGCGAACGCAGGCAATTTTAAATATAAAATAAAAAAACGAGGAGTCCTTTGTGGCATTATTATTTTTAGATGGTTTTGAAGAATATGATACGACGAGTAGCGCGACGTTTTCGAATGATATTACAGTTGGTCAGTCACAGCAAGGCGTTGCTTATAATTATTATAGTAATGGCGTCAATGGATCTACAGCACAAGTGCGTACAGCTCAAACTGGAATTTCAGGCAAAAGTTTAACTATAACGAACGGATTGTTGGCATTAAGTCTTCCTACTGTAACTACGGTATATGTGGGTTTTGGCTATTATGCGTCAGGGAGTGGCAGTTTTATTTGTGGCTTCGGAAAAGACACAAATCATAGTTATGTCTCATATCAAGCAAGTGGTATGCGTGTATGTCTGAATGCAACCGGTACAATTTCGATTTATCATCATTCTGCAAATACGTTGATAGCGACTTCGACAAGTACATTGTCGTTCAATACTTGGTATTATATTGAAATCAAATATGTATTTGGTTCTGGCACTTCAGGTGCGTGTCAAATTAAAGTCGATGGCACTGATTACATTAATGCGACATCCGTCAATACGGCAGGGACAGCAGCCTCAATCAATTCATTTTTCTTTCAATCACTTTCAACTCTAGTTTATTACGACGATCTCTACATCTGCGATTCAACAGGTTCAGCGAATAATACATTCCTAGGCCCGATCAGCGTTTACACATTGGTCCCTACATCAGATTCGGCAACTGTTCAAATGACGCCTAGTGCAGGTGCAAATTATACCTGTGTTGATGATATTCCCCCGAATACCACAGATTATGTGACGGGTACGGCTGCAAACCAAATTGATTTGTACGGTATGACAGATTTGCCCGCGGGTGTTATGCCCACAACAATACCAGGTGTGTTGTTAAAGGCGAAATCGATGAAACCTACGGCCAACACGGGACAAATTCAATTGGGGGCCAAATACAGCGGTACTAGTTTGTATAGTGCTAGTAATTCAGTGACGCAAACAAGTTATATCGGTAATGCCTATGTGATGGAAAATCAACCAAATGGTTCAGCTTGGGTTAAGGCAGCTATCGATGGTATTGAAGCCGGAATTAAAGTGGTTTAAATGTCGGGATTTTCTCGGCGAAAATTTATTACTGGTTGCTCATCAGGCTTGGCCGTTGGGGTTCTTGCGGCAGTGAACAGATCGTATGCGCAGGGTTTTACCACGGCATTTTGGAAAGCACGAGTTCCGCCAAATGTGCGTACAACGCAATTTGTGGCGAAAGCTGCGATTTTAGATACGACATATTCGTTGCGTACAACGCAATTTGTGGTGAAGGTGGCGGTTTTGCCGTGATATCTCTGGTCATCACTTTAAATAACCGGACATAGGCGACGTATTTCTGTTGCCAGATACACTGGTAAAGAAATAATTTTATATTTTTTAGATTCAAAAACAGATGGTGGGTCAATATTAAACCTGAATCCCAAATTTACGTTTTTTTCATTCATAAAAATATGTAATGATTTTAAATGCCCGGTACTGCCAGATTTGACCTCGATAGGAATTACTTGACCGTTGATATCCATCACATAATCAATTTCGGCCGACGATTGATTTTTTTCTCGAGCCCAGGTGAATATTTCTGGTTGAATATAGGGTTGATTTGTATACATCAGCTGTTGACCAACAACCTGTTCAAAAAGTGAACCTTTGAACAATGAATTTAAATTTGTAGTTGGTGAAAAAAAACTTTTTGTACTGATTCCTAACATTGAATGACTAAGGCCAAAATCTAAAAATAATATTTTAAAATAATTTTTTTTGATTTGTGCGGCTAAGGGTAATCCTTCGGCGTGCGAATGATAGACCCTGTGGCAGACTTGAGCTAAACATAATAAATCCAAAGCTTTGGATAAGGGTAACGCCTTTTCGGCAGTTGATATTTTTGCGTACGTAAATTTTTCGCCAGCTTGTTGTGGGGTGGATCTATAGACGCTTCTGATTCTGTCCCATGGGGTCAGAGCACGATATTTATGAAAATCATCTTCGTATGTATTGATGATCAGGTGTTTAATTCGATCACAATCATCAAAATCAGAATCATCAATATATTTCTGAATGACTTCGGGCATGCCACCAACAGATAAATATTCTTGAAAATATTTAGATATTTTTTGATGTATAGTTTCAGGAATCATATTTGTTAACTGGTATGATTCGATATAGTCTGTGAATTGATTTTGGCCAATGGCAGATAAAAACTCTTTGAAATTACAGGGGCCTAAAAAATGATATTCAATGCGCCCAACGGGTACAGATATATTTTTATCGGCTAAAGCAAATTCAAGCAGTGATCCCGCAGCAACAATCGGGAAATCCACATTGTTTTCATAAAAAAAACGCAGAACATTAAAAATTTCTGGTTGTTTTTGAATTTCATCAAAAAATAATAATGTTTTTGAGTTTAAATCTGTTCCGTAATTGGCTTTGATCATTTTTTTTATTTGTATGACGTCAAGCGTTTGAAACAAAGAAATAACATCAGGCGTGAATTCAAAATTGATTTCGACCAGTTCTAAATTTTCATCTTTAGAAAACTGACGAATAAGGTGTGTTTTTCCGACCTGTCTGGCGCCTCTGAGCACAAGCGGTTTTCTATTTTTTTGGGTCAGCCATTTTTTTAAATATGCTATGTTATTGCGCTTCATGTTGAAATCATATATTATTACCCTTATAAATGTCAATTGATATGATATTTATAAGGGTAATAATATCATTTAATATGTCTATTATATACTATGCCCAGTTGATTTAAGTTTTTTTCATTTCATTCCGAT
>JAYVKY010000385.1:0-5710 GCA_043767965.1 Pseudobdellovibrionaceae bacterium | reverse complement strand
CATCAATTGAAGTGATTCCGCGCCGTGCGCTGGATTTGGATGTTGATTCGCTATTTCAAATTAAAGCGCAGGGTCTAAATATTTTAAATGTTGTCGATTCCTGGATTGATTCTGAAACACTTGACCAACTTGCGCAGTATGCCCCGTGGGATATGATTCTGTGGCCATTTCAAACACTGCGTGAAATCGAAGTGCTTGCGCCGTCACGGGCTTTGGCTTTTACAAATGAATTACCCATCGAATGGCTGAATCAACTTCAAATTTTACGGCCCAGATATATCGTACCAAGCTCTTGTCAGTTTGTTCAAGAAAGTTGGTCTTGGTACAATCAGGCTCTGTTTCCGATAACATATGCACAATTTGAACGCCAAATAAAAATCGCTGTGCCGCAAACTAAGGTTGTAAGGCTTAATCCGTCTGTCAGTATTTTATTAGATCAAGATTCAATTCAATTTTCAGAATCTTTATGTTGGGTTGAGCCACTTGGCCCCCAAGATGTTGATTATGATTTTAATCCAAATTTACGACCGCCAACTACAGCAGAAATTTCTGTGCACTTTCAACCGTTGACAACTCTACAGGCTGAAAAAGTTTTTAAGTACTGTTCTTCTGGCCTTATTGAAAAATACAATTCACGAGAAGCTGCTGTAGATCCGTATTTTAAAAAAACTAGATTATGGCGATTATCTGTTTATGATCATGTTGGTCTTAAGACAGAATTTTTTTATAAAATAAATAACGATACTATAATTTTGTCTAATGAAAATGCAGGCGTGTTGTCGTGGACCACAGAGATTCCTGTTTCAAAGTTATTTGCAGCACTTGAGTTAGGTGAATCTTTAACGTCGATGTATATGCGAATTAATGATGTCATTTTTGACGAACAAATTGAAAAAGAAATTGGCTTGGCTGATATTATTGAAGATCCATTAATACGTTGTCTTTTCAGTGGTCATTTTGCGGCCTATCAGCTGGCGCAGCTCAAACGAATTAATGGTTGATAAAACATACAGTAGAATTAGACACTATAGTTGGTTTAAACTAGCATAATATATTACAAATTTGTCATATATGGCAATAAATTCACTTGCTGCGAGACATATATATTAAAATGCAATAGATTTAAAGCTCGTAGAGGTTTCATGAGAATTTTAATCGTAGAAGATGATATTCAAATTGCCAAGGATCTGATTGGCGGTCTAAGTAAGAATAATTTTATTTGTACTCATGTCATGGACGGACAACAAGGTTATGAGTTAGCAATAAAACACCAATATCAGCTGATTATAACTGATTTAATGTTGCCAATAATGAACGGATTAGAGCTCATATCTAAGCTTAGAAATAATAATCTGCAAACTCCAGTCTTAATATTAACGGCAAAGAGAAGTTTAGATGAAAAGGTTTTAGGTTTGCAAAGTGGGGGTGATGATTACTTAGTTAAGCCTTATGCGTTTGTTGAATTGTTGGCAAGGGTTCAAAACTTAATAAGACGCTCAATCATTACAAATAATTCAGATACCGTAACCGAGGTATGCTTTCTAGATTTGAAAATAAATCTTATCAGTCGCGAGGTTTTTAGAAAACAACAAAAGATTGAATTACAGAACAAAGAATTTAAGTTGCTCGAATTTTTTATAAAAAATCAAAATACGCCATTGACTAAAAATCAAATTTTAGAAAAAGTTTGGGGTTATAGTTTTGATCCACAAACAAATGTTGTAGATGTTCTAGTTTATCGCTTGCGCGGAAAAATAAATAAAGATTTTGAAAAAAGCTATATTCATACAATTAAAGGAATTGGATATGTTCTCAAA
Source organism: Pseudobdellovibrionaceae bacterium (assembly GCA_043767965.1). Taxonomy (GTDB): domain Bacteria; phylum Bdellovibrionota; class Bdellovibrionia; order Bdellovibrionales; family Bdellovibrionaceae; genus Pseudobdellovibrio. The sequence goes on along the minus strand of JAYVKY010000385.1, from coordinate 3,893 downwards.
ATTGAATAGCATAAATACTAACAGAATTAGTTTTCGATTAACTGTTGGTTATGCCGTGCTGTGCATATTGACTAGTTTTTTTGTATTGTTTTTAAATTACTTTTTATTTAGTCAATCAATTAAATCTAGAGACCAAGATATTTTATATTCTAAATCAAAAGAATATTCTTCAAAATATCAGGCTGATGGTTTGACTAATTTAAAAAAATATTTAGACGAGGAAAAATTAGGCGATAGTGATTCACAGTACTTAGTTCGAATCGGATCAATAGATTCAAAAACAATTTTCCTTCATGTGCCAGAAAAAATGAAGATGCTGCCTGTCAGTAATATTGAGCAAAAACTGCGCGTGGTTGGCTTTAAAAATAAGATTTCAAGTTTGTATCTTAAGGAAGATTCTGTTGATGATCCGAATGAGGAAAATGAATATGAGGTTGCCAGTCAACCATTGCTTGCTGGTGAATATCTTCAAGTCGCACGAAATACAGATGATCGTGATGATTTGCTTGTAAGATATCTTAGAATTATTTTGCTTATTTCAGTTATTATTTTAATTATCGGAATTTTGGGTGGCTATATATTTTCAAAACAGGCGCTGTCTCCGTTGAGAAATTTGATACAGGCTATTAAATTGGTTCGTTCAGGTACGCTGAGCGCGCGTGTGCCAGTGCGAAATACGAATGACGAATTAGATGAAATTAGTTTGTTATTTAACATGATGGCTGAAAAAATTGAAAGACTGATTTTAAATATGCAAGAAACTCTAGATTCAGTAGCTCACGATTTGCGAACACCGCTGACCAGGCTGAAGTCAAAGGCCGAACTTGTACTGTTAAACCCAGCAACAGAAGAAGATTATAGAGCGACATTGGTAAATACAATCGAAAATACAACTGAAATAGTTAATTTTATTAATACCCTCATGGATATTTCAGAAGCTGAGGCCGGCGTTTTGAAACTTAACCTTGCAAAAGTGAACTCTAAAAATATAATCTTAGAAGTTTTAGATCTTTATTTAATAATTGCCGAAGAAAAAAATATTAGTATTGAATTTATAGACACTGATACATTTTATTTTTTTGCCGACAAAATTCGTTACAAACAAGTTTTGTCAAACTTGATCGACAATGCAATTAAATACTCGGTAAAGAATAGTCATATTAAAATTACAACTCGATTGCGAAATGAATTTGGTGAAATTAACATTGTTGATGAAGGCATTGGTATTTCCGAGTATGATTTACCTAAAATATGGGATAGATTGTTTCGAGCGAATGAATCGAAATCTGTGAAGGGTCTAGGGCTGGGACTAAGCCTTGCTCAATCTATTTGTTCGGCCCATGGCTGGGATATCTCTGTTCAAAGTCAATTTGGAATAGGCTCTGAATTCACTGTCTCAATGAAAACGTCTAATTAATTACGAGGATGAAAATGAAATTTTTATTAATCATAATTCAGATATTTTATGCCACTTGTGTTCTAGCAAAAGTTGAAGCTGTGATTGGTACTGTGCCAATTAAAGAAAATGGTAATTTGTCAGAAATTGATCTTATTACGAATGAATCTGAAATTTTAATTTCGCGGGAACAATATATTATTTCTTATAACAAAGAAAAAAGAGCTCCGAATTGGGTTGCCTGGAAGTTAGAGAAAAATCAAATGGGCCAAAGTGGGCGTTCAAATAATTTTGAACAGGATATTGAACTTGAGAAATACTTGGTATCTCAATCAAATGGCTTTCATTCAGTTACTTCAGAGGATTATAAAGGCAGTTGTTTTGATCGTGGTCATCAAGTTCCGTCAGCCGATAGGACAGACAATGAAGTTGATAATCAAAGTACATTTCTAATGAGTAATATGATTCCACAGACAGCACATTTGAATCGCGTTATTTGGGAGCATCTTGAACATTATACGCGCGAGCTTGTTCATACGCAAAGTAAAAAAGTTTATGTTATTGCAGGGCCTATTTATGACGAAGATTTTGGTTCAATAGGACGTCAAAATAATATTAAAGTGCCTTCGAAAAACTTTAAAATTATTTTTATTTTGGATTCAAATCAAAACCTATCAGACATCAACGCAAATACGCCGATGATCACAGTTGTTATTCCAAATACACTTTCCGATGGAACGGCTCCTACAAATCATGAAAAACTTTGTCTTCAAAGTACCGAGGTAGAAGCCTTGATTGCAGCAGATATGAGTGATTGGCAACAGTATAAAACGACACTTCTAAATGTAGAAAATCTTTCTGGTTTAAAATTAAATTTTAAGGCCAAAAAATAATATATCAATCGAAAAAAATACCGGTACAGCTTATAATATATATTTAAAGCTGGCACATTAGATGCAATGCATACTAAGACGTTGTTTTTTGGATGTAAGAATCTGAAAATGTGTAAAAATACCCCAAATACTTAAAGAAATTCTTAGGGGAATGAAATGCTTTCTGAAAATAAAAAAAAAATTGGTTTGGTTTTGTCAGGTGGTGGGGCGCGAGCGGCTTATCACGCTGGTGCACTGAAAGGACTGAATCATCTACTAGAAAAATCAGGTCAAGAAAAATTAAAGTTCGATATTATCTGTGGTATTTCGAGTGGTGCGATCAATGGTGCATATTTGGCTTCAAAAGCAGATAATTTAACCGATGCGGTCGATGAGCTATGGAAGGACTGGAGCGAAATACGCACAGAAGATATAATTAACGTCAATGGGACACAGATTTTTGGAAAAGCATCAAAACTAATTCTTCAGTTGGGACTTGGGGGGCTTTTTAAAAGCAACCAAGCAACAGAGTTATTAAGTACGCTGCCTTTGGCCAATTACCTTACAAAAAAAATAGATTTCAATCGAATTCATGAACATGTTGAATCTGGTTTATTGTACGGCATTTGTATAACAGCAACTCATTACGGAACAGGTGGTGCAATCGCTTTTTTTGACGGTTCACCGTTATTAAGAAATTGGTTTCGAAGTTATTATTTAACCGAAAGAACAGTTCTTAAATTAAAACATGTTCTGGCTTCAGCAGCTATTCCATTTGTTTTTCCGCCCATTAAAATTCAAAATTCTTATTATGGTGATGGTGCTATGCGAATGAAATTTCCGTTAAGTCCGGCGATTCATTTGGGTGCTGATAAAATTTTAGCAATTGGTATTCGTACGCAACGAACCACTGCTGAAAATTTTGAAATATATAAAAAATTTCAAATGAGCGAGGTGCAACTCGCCGATATTTCCGCAGCGGTTCTGCATTCTTTGTTTTTAGATGGGCTAGATACTGATTTAGAACGTGCCGACAGAGTGAACCGATATATTGAAACGATTCATTCACATATTAAAATTGATATTCATCCAGAACAGTTAAGAAAAATTCCGATACTTGCAATACAGCCGTCACAAGATTTAGGAAAGCTTGCGATTCAATCACTTAAAACTATGCCTCAGATTCTGCGTCATATGATGAAAGGCCTCGGTGTTAACGAGCAGCACGGCGCAGATCTATTAAGTTATTTAGCATTTGAAAAATCCTACACTCAGCAGTTACTGACGCTGGGTTATGATGATGTTTTGAAGAACAAAAAAAGTGTCTTAGATTGGTTTGAAAATGAGGTTTGAAATATATCGAATAGACACAAGGCCAGCTTACACCTAAAACCAGACCCAAACCTAGACCCAAAACCTTTACTTCAATTTTTTACTCTTAGATAATTAAGGCATGGGAAGTCAAAGTACTTATGCCAGTTAAATTAATTCAAGCGGACGAACTATCGAGCCTAACAGATTCCGAGATTTTAAAACTTCGATTTAAAAATATTTCATTAGGTATTTCTGGGACAGATGTTGAAGCCTGTGTGAATCAATTGTATGCCGAGCTTGAGGCCAAGGGT
>JAYVKY010000384.1:0-2388 GCA_043767965.1 Pseudobdellovibrionaceae bacterium | reverse complement strand
GTCGGAATGCGCACGGTTGAAATTATTCAAACGATGCCGACGACATTGATTTTAATTACAATCATTTCAATATTTACGCCAAATTTATTTGTACTTGTTATTTTCTTGTCGGTTTTTGACTGGACAAAAATTGCCATGTACATGCGTGGCCAATTTCTGCAGTTACGAAAACGTGAATATGTTGAAGCGGCGCGTGCGATCGGATCATCAAGTAACCGAATTATTTTTAAACATATTTTGCCAAATGCGATCACACCAATTGTGACTTTTTCGCCGTTTGATATTGCGGCAAATATTTCAACATTGGCCTTTTTAGATTATTTAGGTTTAGGTCTGCGCGCGCCAACGCCAAGCTGGGGCGAATTGTTACAACAAGCGCAAAAATATTTTACGACATCAGAATGGCTAGTTTGGTATCCGTCAGCAGCATTAATTTTAACATTAACTTTATTAATTAATATTGGATTAGCAGTCCGAGATGCATTTGATTCAAAATCTTCAGTTGGATAATTTATGATGCAAATTATAATTACCATGGCGGGCCTTGGTCAGCGCTTTAAAGATTTTGGTGAAGAAACTGCAAAACCTTTTATTCAGGTGGGTGGGCAGTCTGCTTTAAAGCATTTAACAGATGTTTTGCCAAATGATTGGAAAATATTTTTTGCTGTTGGTGATCACCTAAAGTGCGCAGAGACTGAAAAACAAATCCAGCTGTTAAATAAAAAAAATTATGAAATCATTTACGTGCCATATTCTGCACGTGGACCGATTGACACAGTCAGTGCAGTTTTGCCGTTTTTAAATTCAGATATGCCAGTGATAATTAGTTATTGCGATTACACAATGATCTGGAATGCCAATGATTTTATTTCAGAAATTGAACGGACAAAATCAGATGCAGCGGTTGTCAGTTATCGAGGATTTCATCCGACATATTTGGGACCCAATTCATATTGCCATTTACAGGTCGATGAAAATAATTTTATCACCAAGCTGCAAGAAAAAAAATTATTTACTGACGATATTCACAACGAATGGACCAGTTGCGGGATGTATTATTTTAAATCTGTCGATTTTTTATTGGAATGTTTAAACGAACAACTGGCGCAAAATTTGTGTTATACAATCGGTGACAGGTCCGAATTCTATACATCGTTGTCATTGCAAGCGATTAAAAACACCATAACAGAAATAAAAATAATAAATTATGAAATTAAATATTTTATTCAATTTGGAACACCGTTTGATATTCAATTGTATGATTATTGGCAAAAGTATTTTGCTCTGGAAAAATAGTGCTTTCCACAGAAATCGACTGACTCCGTGTGTTTCTTTCGTCCGTGTAACTAGGCCAACGCCAGTCACGCTCCATGGTCTAGTTTTTTACATGCTGGAACCCTGAACCCGTTAAAGACCTTTAAGTAAGATAACTATTTTGATCAAAAGGCAAAAAACCTTCAAAACTATTAAAGTTATTATTAAAAACCTACGAAAACGTAAATAGTTACTTCTACGCATCCGGATACCATCCTCTCTCGGACGGCAGATCCACTAAAAGCTAATTCTGTGGAAAGCAGAATTAGCTTTTACATTTTTTGGGCCAGAATAATTTATAAGTTAACTAAAATGAGAATTGCAACTTTTTTACTAATTTAATTATTTGTTAAATAAAGTTGGACAAATATAAATTGGTTTGTAAAAATTTATCTTACGAACAGTAAAACTAATGCGACTTTGAAATTTAAAAATACATTCAGCAAAACTATTGTCAGTATAATAAATAGTGCTTTCCACAGAATTGAACTGATCCATGTGTTCCTGCCATCCAGGCAAAAAGACCAATGCAGTCACTCTCCATGGTCTAGTTTTGTACATGCTGGGACCCTGAACCCGTTACAGACTTTTAAATAAGATAACTATTTTGATCAGAAGGCAAAAAACCTTCAAAACCATTAAAGTTATCACTAAAAACCTACGAAAACGAACATGGTTAGTGTTTCGCATCCGGATACCGCCCCTTCTTGGACGGCAGATCCACTAAAAGCTAATTCTGTGGAAAGCAGAATTAGCTTTTACAATTTTGAGGCCAGTCGAACTTCGTATCCTACAAACTTTGTTCGCTATTCCATTTCTTCCAGGTATGTATAGCCCGACAAACCTTCTTCGTAATGTTTAATCAACGATTTGGCTTCTTGTTTTGAAATGTTACCGGCAGCGATACTTTCTTCGGTGTATTGGCGAACTTTATCAACCATTTCGGCGCGACCGTATTGCACATAGGTTAAAACTTCAGTGACGGTGTCACCAGGAATATAATGATCAACCGTGTAGCCTGAATCATGAATTGAAATGTGCACAGCATCGGTATCACCAAATAAATTATGCAGA
>JAYVKY010000383.1:0-8465 GCA_043767965.1 Pseudobdellovibrionaceae bacterium | reverse complement strand
AAATTGCTGAAATTAAAGTTCCGGCATGACCGATACCCACCCAGAAAACGAAAGTGATGATCATTGTTCCCCAGCCCACCGGATGATTTACGCCCAATAAACCCATCCCCGTCGAAACAACAATGGCAATCGTCAAAATATAAAATATAAATAAACCCTTTGCCGTCAGAAATAATCCCATCCATTCTTTCGATGGGACTCTTTCAATCGGACCACAAATGTCGTCTGTGACGTCTTTTAAAGATTTATTTCCTAAAACTAATTGGTTGCGCTTAAGCATGTTCGCCTCCTGCCGCATGTGCAGACTCACCGTGAGTTATTTGGTCATTATTGCGAATTTTTGACATATATCTGACAGAAGGTTTTGCATACCACTCTTCTAAAAGTGCATATGAACGTTCTTCGGCTTTAAATGTTTTTGCAACACGCGAATTTTCGTCATTTAAATCACCAAACGTAATTGCTTTTGTCGGACATGCGGATTCACAAGCCACTTTGATGTCACCGTCTTTCAGAGGGCGATTTTCAGTTTTGGCGATATTTTTGCCTTCTTTGATTCTTTGAACACAGAAAGTACATTTCTCCATGACACCACGAGTTCGTACTCCGACGTCAGGGTTCAATGCCATATGCATTGGTTTTTCAATTAATTTTGCATAATTGAACCAATTAAATCTGCGTACTTTATACGGACAGTTATTTGAACAATAACGTGTTCCAACGCAGCGGTTGTAAACCATTTCATTCAGTCCTTCAGAACTGTGCACCGTCGCAGCGACCGGACAAACTGTTTCACACGGCGCATTGTCGCAATGCTGACACATGATCGGTTGAAATACAGCCTGTGCATTTTCAGTATCACCGACATAATATCTGTCGATGCGAATCCAATCCATTTCACGACCTTGCATAATATATTTTTTGCCTACAACGTGAATATTATTTTCAGAGCGACATGCGGTCATACACGCTGAACAACCCGTGCAGGTATTTAAATCGATCGCCATACCCCATTTGTGTCCGTTGTATTGGTGTCCTGACCACATAGACCATGTGTGATGTTTATGTATATTTGCAGATTTTGATTTTTCGTAATCTTTATTTGTGGCTTGAACAACAATTTGTCGGCCTTCCATTGAATCGTGACCTTGCGTCGTGACCAGATCATATTTTTGGCCGATTTTTTTAATTTCAACTGCAGATCCAGAAAATAAAATATTATTATTTGCGTCTTTGGTCGCAAATACAAAGGCATTCTGACCGACGTCATTACCCACTTTACCGGCCTTAGTTCGCCCGTATCCAATTGCAACCGCAACAACACCGTCATGCAAACCTGGTTGAATATGCGTCGGCAATGCGACTGTCACACTGTTTGAAGTCACTTCAATCAAATCACCTTGTTTTAAATGCAAACGATCTGCCGTTTTCATTGAAACAGAGGCGTAATTATCCCAAACAATTTTAGAAACTGGGTTTGGTAATTCTTGAAGCCACGAAACGTTGGCTAATGTTCCATCACCAATATGTGACGTTGGATACAATGCCAATTCCAACTCAGATGATTTTTGATTTTGTTTTATTTTATTTAGCGCATCTGTTTTAAAAGAACGTGCTGATGAATTAGCAATTTCACCGACTGTGCCGTGCTGCAAAGTATGGTTCCAGAATATTTCAAAATCCTGTCCTTTCGCCAATTTTGGCGCCATTTCAGTTTTCCAAAAAGCACGTAAATATTCATGAAAAGTTTCGAAATCTTGAAGTCTACGCGGGCCAACTTTGGCCATGAATCCCCAAGTCATTAACGACAGTTGGAAAGAACGTGTATCGTACATTGATCTGATCAATGGCTGATGAATCCCAAACAATCCATTTGCAAATTCAGAATCATTCCAAGATTCAAGCGCATGATTGTCTGTTGCCACATAATTTGAAAACGATGCCGTTTCGTCCATCTGATCGCCAATGAAAACAACAGTGTCAACTTTACTTAAAGCCTCATGAAATCCCAAAGAATTTGCCAAAGCATAAATTGGATTTTGACGATAAATAATTAAAGTTTTAACCGCACCTGATTTCATTTTTGAAATCAAAGTGATCAACGAATCATAATCGGCAGATAAATTTGGATTCCCTGATTTTGCTAAAATGGTTTTTCCGTCATTACTCAGTAAACTATTTAAATAATTCGTAGCAATTTGAACTGCTTCAGAATCCGCTGTGCGAGTCTGCAAACCACCTGTAACCACAATTGATTCGCCCGCATTTTTTTTAAGGTCTGCAGCGATTTTCTTAAAAGTTTCTGAATTGATTCCCAATTTTTCAGCAGCACCTTTATATGAACTGGCAGTTGAATTTTCAGGAAAAATTTCTGCAATCAAGCCCATGATGATTTGCAATTGCTCTGACGGCTTGATACGAACACGAACATCTGCGTTTGCTGCAGTCAATGAATAGGTCGAATCAAATGAAATTAACCGGGACATTTTTGATGGATTTCTGCGACCTTCTGCGAACAACCGATTCGATCCAATCGCCGGCCCCCACGCACCCAAGAAATCAGCGTCAATGGAAACAATGATTTTTGCCTTGTCATATCTGTATGATGGAACAACAGATTCGCCGTAGGATAATTTCTGACCATTCAAAACATCATCCTGAGCTAAAGGCTCCCATGTGTAATGATCCGCCTTAAATCCAGCACAAAAATCACCTACAACGGCTTTTGTTGCAGGGCCAGACAGATTCCCAGTTAAAATTGCAATGCCACCCTTACCAAGATCTGCAACAACTTTTTTATCAAGCTCTTCCCAAGAAATTCCAACAGTTTCTTTGTTGGTTTTTTTCTCGTTCAATAAATTTCTAAAAGGTTTTTGCATACGCTCCGGATCATAAAGACTTAACAGACTGGCTTGCGCTCGTACAGAAACAGCCGAGCCGTTCAATGGATTATTGGGATTTCCCTCAATGTGAACTGGGCGACCTTCACGCGATTTAACAAGTAAACCAAAACCTTCTTGGCCATCAAAATATGTTGATGTGTAATAATTCGGAACACCAAGAGTAACTTCTTCGGGTTGTTTGTTATACGGAATCATTTTTTGAATCGGACGACGAATACAACCCGCCGCCGTTGTTAATGCGACAGAGGCGCCCATTAATTTTAAAAAATCACGACGAGCAACGCCATCTGATTCGGTGCCTTCAAGGGCAGATTCTGCGCGCAAGGGCGAAGACATAAATTCTGTCGTTAGTGACTTTTGAAATTCAGCCGTATTATTTAATTCATCAAAAGATCTCCAGTACGTGTTATCACGCACTAAATCTTTGGGCCGATTTGCTTGATTTGATGGTTCGTTGTGCTCTGTATTTTGATTTAATTCTGACATTATAATTTCCTTAAATCTTTAATGGTGGCAAGTTGTACAGTTTAATGGAGCTTTGTTTTCTGGTTGACGGTGACAGTTCACACACCAGCCCATGGATAAATCTGAATATTGATAAACCTTGGCCATTTTTTCAATTTCACCGTGACAAGTTTGACAGTTAACACCGCGCTGAACGTGCGCTTGATGATTAAATTGAACATGATCTGGCAACATATGCACTTTAACCCATTCAATTGATTTACCGTCAGCATAAGCTTCACGAAGTTTTTTAATTGCATCTGGGTTTTGAGTGCCGGTGACCTGCTGGTGACAGTTCATACAAGTTGAAAGCGCCGGAATATTTGAAGTTTTTGAGCGTTCAACTTGGTTATGGCAATATTGACATTGAATTTTGTGTGTGCCGACATGCATTTCATGACTAAAAGGAATCGGCTGTTCCGGAGAATACCCCTTGTTGTAGCCAATCCCAACACGCTTACCGCCGTCGTCCTCTTGAAAAAAACAAGACGATAAAAAACTTGTTAAAATTCCAATAAAAACCAACACCAGCGCGGCTTTAACATTTTTGCGAATAGAAAACGATCCAAACATATTTGTTTGCCTTTCGTTACATTTATTAATTTGATTGAAAATATAGTAAAATCACAGACATGACTTGTCACGTCTGTTTTGAAAATCAATTCAGAAGAAAAAATCTCTGACACTACTTGAATCATCAAAGATTATTTTTTAAGCGATCTTTAAGTCATCAATGGGATTTATTTTTTTGACTTAAATGCCGAACTACAGAGACGTAGGTTACAAAAATAATTTGAATTGCCAAAACTGCAGACACATATTCGACACCGCCAGCGCCAAAACCATAAGAATGAAGCCCTGCGCCAAGAACAAAGTTAACTCCGTACCATGCCATAATAACCAGACTAAAGGTCAAAACTGAACTGACGATCATACCAAAATTTTGCAACCAATTTATCAGTCTTGAGTGAAGCACAATGATGTACCCCATCAGTGCAATCAGCGCCCAAGTTTCTTTTGGGTCCCAACCCCAAAATCGGCCCCACGAATAGTCAGCCCATATCCCACCCAAAATAATTCCTGGGGTTAAAAAAGCAACACCAATTTGAATGGCTCTATATATAGCGGTTGCAATTTTTTGAATGCTGTTTTGATACTTCACTTCATTTATAAAATAATAAATGAGGCCTATGTTTCCTAAGCTCCAGGCCAATGCGAAAGCTGAGTATGATATACAAATCGTCATAACATGTATGATCAACCAATAATTACTACGTAAAACAGCTTCCAGTGGCTGAATCGAAGGGTCTAATACGGCGGGCACATTATCCGCAACAATCATAGCAAAAATTCCAACCAGCATTCCCGAAAATAGAATAAACTTAAATTTATATATTTTCTCTAAGATCATTGAAAACAAAATAGATCCCCATGACATCCAAACAACTGTTTCGTACATGTTTGTTACAGGTGGACGCTCAGCCAAATAAATACGAAACAGAAAGCCACTTGAATGAATCAAAAAACCAATCAGCGCAAACCCCCAAGCCAAACTCATGCCGGCAGAGGCTTCTTTAATCCAAACAAAAAGTACAGTTAGAGCCGATAGTAAATAGAATACATAGGTCCACCTAAAGGGATGCGCGTCATTATATAAAACCTCTGCAGAAACTTTTGAAGTGTTTGCATATTTTTCAGGATACTCTTTAAGCGCAGCATCTTTGAAAATTTGCACTGAATGATCAAAGGCAATTGCGGCTGAATCTTCGTTTTTATTGTTTTCAGAATTATCTGAAATTTCACCTAAACTTTTTGCAAAATCTTGGCTAATTTGAATAAAGTATGTCTGCATATTTTTAGGCAATTCAGCAATTGATATCCACTGGTCCGAGACTTGTGATGGCAAGATTTTCATCAAACGGCCTGCTGAAAGTTCGCGAAAAACAAACATTTGATTTTGCAATCGCTGCAAAGCCTGAAAATAGGGTGTTAGTTTTTCTTTATTCAGTCGCTGATCCGACAGCTCTTGCATTAAATTACCAAAATTTTCATTTTTAAAAATCTGCTCACCTGTAAAATGCTTTTGATCGAGAGCTAATTTTAATTTATTTTTTACATCTAAATGTGTGACTTCAAATAGAGGTATCTTTTGCCAGCTTTCCGGCGCCAGAATAAAAGATAAGACAATTAAGTACGCGGCTTCTGATTTTTTATCATACTTCCCATCCAAAGACTGCCGCATGTAATTGGGCTTACCGTATATGAGCTCAAGTGTTTCACGCGCAAAAGAATCATAGGGTTTTATTCGCCCACCGTCTTGAACTGGTAGCGTCCGAATCAATTCACCTATTTTTGCAAATGCTGGATTTACAGAAACAAAACACAATAAAAGTAAAAATAAAAATTTCATATTGCCGTCTTTCGTTTTCTTCGCTGATAAAAAAGCCAAAGAATTCCACTTGTCAAAATCAATGATCCTATATACTTGATCGGTCGCCCCGGATCTTTATTCACTGACAAAACTGAAGCTGTCGGTTCGCCCGTCTGATCGTCTTGCTGAAAACTGGCTTGATAAAATGTATAGCCCTGATATTTCATAGGCTCATTCATTGAAATTAAAGTCTGTTGCTTCATTAAATCCAGGCCGGCAGTCACTTGACTTGAATAGCTTTTAGCTTTTTCGGTACCCTGGTAACGATCTATTTTAAACTCTTCAAGCTTTACTGGAAAATCCAATTGTATACGACGATTTTGATAGCTGAGCAGATAGGCTGTTTGAGCATCAAAAATTTTAATCACATCATTTAGCAATAACCATTCTTTTCGATTTTTATATTCCACAAAAACAACGGCTGTCGTCAATGGCGTCGGATGATCGTTCGCTTTTACGTCCCATTCTTCGCGGGCGGATTGAATATAATCGAGCAATCGCAGCTCGAGACCCATCCAATGCGTGGGTGCAGTTTGGCCGATTTGAATTTGCCCCGTGGCGTAGGGCTTTTTTTCATTTTTATCAAAATACGCATAAGACACCCTTTGCGCATCTATTTTGTTTAAATAAATCTCGTTGATTTCATTTTTTTTTCGCCCCGAAGCCAAATAATCGTGACCTAAATAAACTTTCAACGGTCCCAAATTCACTTCCACTGATTTTATTAAGCTTGGCTGAGTCAGGATTTCAACTTGCTTTACATTCGCATTTGTTAATTGAATTTTAATCGAAGCTCCTGATTTTAAATCTGGGTCAGCAATTATTTTTTTACTTGTTCTTGCGTAGGGCAGATAATCTGTAATTTTTAAATTTTCTTTTGCTAAAGAAATCAGATAGGGCTTTTCTTTGGTCGGCACATTTTTATAGAAGTTCACTTCTGTGTCATATAATTTTGTATATCGATCGCCATCAAAAGTTGCATACACAACAAAATCAGTTTCAGCCACTGTCACAAGATTACTTTGACCTTTCAAAGCAATAGGCATTGTTCCATCAAGACCAAATTTCTGTGTGACTCCACCGCCCAGGATCATCATGATAATACCGATATGTACTAATAAAAATGGATAATGGTTTTTCTTCCAAGGCAGGCGATCAATCATCACCATCGCAAGATTGTAAATCAAAAGCCCCAAAACTAAATACATCCCCCAACTACGGTAAACGATTTGTCCGGCTGTCCACGCATCAAATTTAGATTCAACAATGGTTCCCCACATAATCAACGCCGTCAGACTGACCATAATTGGTATACCCAACTTAAATGACGTAGAAAATCGCCAGAATTTTTGAAATTTATGATTTTTAAACTGCATCAGATAAAAACAAATTCTAAACTTTGTTTTTATCTGACTGCTCTTGAGCAGCTTTTTTATCAACTTCCTGCTGTGAAGTTAACTTTTGATTGGTAACATCTTTTGAATCAACATCTATTTCGTTCAAACCTTGTTTAAAACCTCTGATTGCCTTACCTAACGATTGACCAAAGATAGGTAGTTTATTTGATCCAAAAAGAATCAAAACAATCAGGCCCACAACAATAATATGCACTATACTAAATTCTCCCATATATAACCTCGCTTATTTAAATCAATTTGAATCAAGTTTAGATAAAAAACAACATCCATTTTTTTTTGATACCCTGTGAGTGAAAAATATTTTGATTTAACTGGATTTTTAAACTTTAATGATCATTCAATGAGAAATCGCTTTTTAATTACAAAAATATTTTGGAATTCCCTGCCTGGTTTTGCGCAGATTGGCATTTCAAAGGTTTATACACTAGTCTATAAAACCTCGATTTCACGCCATTTCATTAAACCATTCTGCTATATGAACAACCTTAACGAAAATTATTTAAGCCTTTTTTTATCTGAGCGTACGATGACTTCAAGCTATAAAAGTTTTCAAGATTTTTTTTGCAGAAAACTGATTCATCCAATTCAAATTAATCAAAACCATGTTTGGCCCTGCGAGGGCTATATCTGCGAACAAGGCTCTGTCGCATCAAGACCACTTATTAAAATCAAAGGCGAATCAAAAACTTTAAAAAAAGTGTTTTCAGCAACCAAAAACCTTGTGCCAGATGATTACTTCTATACGAATATATTCTTACATAATAAAAACTATCACCGCGTTCATGCGCCTGTATCAGGACAAATCACCCGAATTGAAAAAATCGCAGGCGATTTATCTATACTCAGACCTTGGTTTTATCGAACACATGAAATTTCAAAACCGGCGCTTCGAAACGAGCGCGTTAATATCGATATCACAGACTGCGATGGCAAAGTTTGGTTTTTGTCTATCGTTGGTGGCATGGCTGTTGGCACAATTGAGCTTTTAAAAAATTCAATTTTGAATCAAAAAATTTTATGTGGTGACGAACTTGCACTTTTCAGATTGGGCTCAACAGTTTGCATCGCCTCTCCAGTTGCACTTGTTCAGCAACCCTACTTAAAAAAAGTTTTTATCGGTCAGCGTTTAGATTTAGTACAAAAAAATTAAATCAACAATTTCAGATCGGTTTGAATTTTCGAAACTGCGTTTTGTATTTTTATTTGCAC
>JAYVKY010000382.1:0-6703 GCA_043767965.1 Pseudobdellovibrionaceae bacterium | reverse complement strand
AACCGCGAAATCTTTCGATGCGATCTTTTAAAAATTCTTCAGTAACAGCAACCAGTTTATTTTTTTCATCGATACCTATTTTAAATTCATCTTCTTTATCTGTGATGCGATCCATAGGTTCCGTCCAAATTAGTTTCCCGTCGCCGCCATTTTTTGTATCTGCCAGTTGTGATTTGCATTCACGAAGTACGCCGTACAGTCCCAGTGATCCGTATTTGCGGTTGCCATAAACGCGGTCCTCGAGCTCATAAACTTCATATTGTAATTTTCTAAGTTCTTCATTCATGTCGACTTTGCGCTGCACGATCATGTTGCCGTCTTTAAGGCCTAAGGTGGTTTCAGAATTGATAGATTGGGCGTTACTAATTTGAGTATCAATTTTTTCGGCTTTGTTCGGATTTGATGAACAGCCTAAAAAAATTAAAATAGTCATTGGCAATAAAAATATATTTTTCACCTGTATATTCATGTGTCGACATCCTTTGTTTAGGAATAGCATATCTAAAATCGTGAAAGTGTACAAACACGCACGGGCCGGAGATCGGGGTTTTATCCCCTTCCAGCGAAGGAAGTTATTTTGGCGGGTTTGGTTTCGCTCTGGTTTGATCTCCACGATTGTGGTTGAGCGAAGGTTTGTCTTGATATGATACATTAGCAAGCGGTCGGCCATGTTTAAAAACATAATAAATTCAATAAGATATAACATTTGGTGCCATTATGGAACTTTATAAAAAGTACGCGAAAAAAGTTAAATGGTGTCATTTTGCAATTTGAGTATTTAAAAAAGTTTAGATTAATTAGATTAATTAGATTATAATTAAAAAAAAGTGTTTAAATGTTCGACACTCAGGCGCAGTTGTTGGCTTATTGGCTCGGAGTGTCTTTTTTTGAAGCGCTGTAACTCAATATATGCAACCTAAACTGGTCAAAAAGTTGAAATAGATTCTATTGTGATTAAACGTAAATATCGCTTTATTTTAAAAATAATGGGCTTATGCATTCTGGGCATAATCTCGGCCTGTTCGCCAAAGCCACAGCAAGATTGTGGCTTCATGCAAAATGTCTATGGACAGAGAATTTCATGGCAACAAAAACTACCGGTAGCGCTATCTATTTCCGTAAACGTTCCAACTGAATTAAAATCTGCAATTTACCGCGCAGCAATGACTTGGGAAAAAAAAATCGGACAAAAGGCATTTGATCTGATCGAGGAAAATTTACAAAGTTCAACTGCGCCAGGTCGAGACAAGAAAAATGGGATTTACTTTTTAAAAAATTGGGAGTCAGATAAAAAGTCTGAGCAAGGTCGAACATCTGTCTACTGGGCGGGTGACGAGATTCAAGAAGCTGACATCAGAATTAATAATGCAGATTTTTCGTACTACAACGAAAATCCTCAGGTCTTAGTTCAGGCGGCAAACAGTTCCAAAACGGATCAAAAAAGTTCAGCAGGCTACAGTTTTGAAGCCCTTATGTTGCACGAGATGGGTCACTTCCTGGGATTAAAGCACCACGAGGCCGACGGCTCTGTAATGGCGACATATTTGTTGGCTTTTATGAATCGGAATGAATTGGCAAATGTCGATTCTGAAAATGTTCAGTGTGAATATAAGTAATAGTAAGTAATAAAAAAGAGTGTATAAAATTTAAAGAGGGTTTTATGAAAAATTTAAATGGCCATCCGACATTAGAACAAAATACAGAAAATATTCAAAGTCAGGAATCTGGTTTTAATCCTTCTTTTCAAATGTCAGTGTACAATGAAATGTCAAATCAAACGGCACAAAAGGTAGATGTTCTGCAAATGATACAAGATCAGTTTTCCGAATTGAATCATTTGGCGCAAAAGCGAATTTTTTTATTAAAAGAAATTACTCACTATCTTAAATAAAATTTAATAGAATATTAATATTCTATTGGTCTGGTTTATTGTTTGTTTTTTTCACAGGTGACGAATTCATCCGTCCGCTGCGACTGTAAACAGAAGATTCTGAAATGCCAGATTGTTTAGCCTCGGCACGTTCTTGTGCGATGGCGCGTTTTTCATCCAGATCAGCTCTGCGTTCTTCAAATTTGGCTTCGCGATCAGCCTGATCATTATCAGTTTGCTCACTTTTAATGTGATTAATGGCGGCAGCAGATTCTTCATCGACTTCTTTATTTTTTTCGGCGTAATAAGATTTCATTTGTTTCAGATCTTCGCGTTGCTGTTCGGCAAGATCTTTTTTTTTCATATTTTTATCTTGTTGAATTTCGCGAATGTAAGAACGATCAGCATTTTTATTTTGTATAGATTCAGCCATATATTTAATTTAGCAGATTCTGTGAACAGTGTCTTATTCTGAGTCGGTGTCAGAAAAAAATTAGGACTTATTCTGGACGTTTTGCGAGTTTTGCGGCGTAACTTTCGGTAAAGGACCAGCGCACAATGCAGTAAAATCACGCGTAGAGCCCTTACAGCGCCATGTATTTACGTAACTAATCACTTCATCAGGATTCAGTAAATAAAAAGATTTGTATTGTTCTGGATCTAACGTGGAATTTATAATTTTAGTCCTATTTTTGGTTTTATTACTAATTTTTAAAACGAACACACGGTATTCAGCCCAGCTGATTTGTGCATAGGTAAAAAGTGTGATGAAAAATAATTTCTTCATACCCAAGGTATCGGCCACATAAGGTTAAAAGTTTAAAAAATATTCAAAATAGCAGCAAGCCGTAAGTCAGGTATATAAGTCAGGTATTTAATGAGTCAGTTTCTGAGACTGTTTTAAGTTGTTTTCAATAATATAAAAATAGGCACGAACGATACTGTGTTTGCGCTCGGTTGAAAGTGCGCTGATAAAATTTTTCTTTTCAGCAAGGCTCTGAAACTGTAAAAGCTTCAAAAGATCATCTTGAATTTTTTTTAAATGATCGATTTCAAAAAAATCTTTTTCAGGAGTTTCGTTTTTAAAAACATCAATAATCAATTGATGGTCAAACAACAAATGAATGCCAATCGCAGATTGGTTCAATATTGACTTTAAATTTTGAATTTGATTTTGATCAAGAAAAACTTCAATTTTAGACAATGAAAACCCCTCTGATTCAAAGTAAAGATTATCTTGCTTGTTTCAATAAGACTTTTTTTTGACCGAAGTGGTCATGATATTTATGTATTTAAAAATTTGAATTTCAGCTAGAATTTCAGCAACAGGAGTTTGTTGTGAGTAAAGTTGCTAGCAAATTAAACAGTAAGCTAAATAATAAGAATAGCACCGTGAAGAAGTCTAAAAAAATACAGATCAAGGTTAAATCTAAAAACAAAGATAAACTTAAACTAAAGCCGAAAACAAAAGCAAAATTTCGGAAGGCTACGCAAAAGTTTAAAGATAAAGAGCTGATCGTGATCGATGAGGCTCAGGGGTTAATATTTGAAAACGAAAAGACTTTGTTTGGTTATTTTTCAAATCAAATCCAGTATCTCGAGAAAAAATATTTTAAAAATTTTAATTCTAAGATTGATTTTTCAAATGAAGAGCTTGAAGCCCGAGAAATTCACCTGGATTCTACACTGGACGACCCGGATGAAATCTGGATTGATTCTGAAACCTTCCCCGATTTTACAATGTACACGCTTGTGAAAGATTTTGAAATCGGTGACGATGTTTTTAGTTATGTCGCCTGCGTGTATTTAAACTCAGAAGAAAGATACCCAACCTTTGTTTTTGTACAATTTGCCACGCGTGATTCAGAACTTTTAGAATCTTTTCGCGAAAAAGAAATTATTTATCATCGAAAACTCGAAGCCATTCAATTCGCAGCCATCGAGGGGGATTCTTTATTAGAGGGGGACTACTTAGCGATTGGCCTTTTAGAATCGATGATGAAAGTACGTTCTGAAAAAGATGTCCCGGCCGATGATTTTAAAAAATATGCCGAATTTAGGGATCAGGTGATTAATGATCCTGACGAGATTTGGCGAAAAGTGGGAAGTGATGGTCAGGTGCTTGTGACTTTTATTTCAGATGTTTCTGAACATTCAATTTCTGATTTACACTATATTGTTGTCACTGAAGAAGATCAAAATACTCAGGTCCATTCGTTATTATTTTCATTTCCGACGATTGATGATGCGCTTCTGGATCGTTATCGTCAGGGCGAAAATTTAGAGGCCGAAGAGGTCTCGACCGAAAGTTCGCATTAGAATTTGATCGAACTGTTAGAAACAAAAAGTTTGAAAATAATTTGTCAGATCTGTTTGTGACCACGCGGCGGTATTGACTGAATTTAAAGGGTGCATGTCCAACAGAATTTGCGCCCTGGGTGTACCGTCAGAATTTAATTTGTATTCGATGGGATTTGAATAAAATTGTGGAATCAAAGAATTCATTTGAGCCACAATTTGGCCCGTGGAATCATAGACCACTGTTTTAAGCACTTGATAAACTGCTGCTGGGTCATTTAATTGAATAAAGATTCCACGTGCTGAAGTGATTTCACTAATGGGTATCGATTGCGATAAGTTTGCGGTGGGCTGACTCGAATTCAGATCATAGAACTGGGCTGATAAGGCTGTTTGATCAAGTGATGATTGGCCACCTAATATTCGCCATTTAAAAAATCGTACGACATTACCAGATGCTGTTGATTTTGTTGATAATGAATTAAATTTAATTTTAACCACGTTGGAATCGGCCTGCCCTGATGAATCAGTAACGGCATTAATATTTAATGAAATATCTGTGCCGTCTGATTTATTACAATTTGTTAATAACTTATTTGCTTGCATGTATGTTGGAATTGTCGCTGACGATAATGTGGTGTTATTTGTCTCTGTCGATTTTGTCGGCGAACAAGCCACAAAAAAAAGAATAACTGTTAATGTTAGTAATTTCTGTATTTTTTGATTTTTCATAATACCCCCGTGGTATTTTTAAAGTACTTAGGACTTATTTACTGGTGCAATTATATTTGTACTTACACTTATAATTATTTAAAGCAATTGCTGTGCCGCAGGTATTTTGTATGTGAACGATTTGATTGAATCATATTAAAACGCATGACTAGCCTAGATGAACATCTGTAAAAGGCTTGAACATAGACTCGTGATTAGTCTTGTTTTGAGGCGAAATATTAAAGTTTTATTTAATAAACACCGATCAGTTTCTAGAATGATTACTGTGCGAATTACCAAGATTTATTTTATATTGTTATTTTTTCTGACAATTTTATTGTCAGGTTGCAGTCCGTTTGGCAATGCCTCATTGATCGAGATAGTTTCAAATGGTATATCGGACTTGTTTGATACCAAAACCACTGCTGAATTAAACTCGGGTGGCGGTCGAAATTTAATCACTAGCCCAGCCTCGTTAAATTCAGCCGACGTTCATCAGATCACAGTTTCTGTGGGTAATGTCTATCAACAAAATACCTATGTTACCCCCCAAGGGCACACTGTTGAAGTTATCGTGAGTGGTACCAGACAATGATGTATAAAATTAAAAAATTATTTTTTATTTTATTCTTTTTGTTATTTGCTGATGTTGCTTTGGCGGCACCAGGTACATTGAATTTTCAGGCACGGATCAAAACGCCAGCAGGCATTGGTCTTGATTCAAATAATGTCAGCTTTGTGTTTTCCTACAGAAATGCAACCAACACTTGTACATTATATAAAGAGCGTTATGACAACGTTGATATGACCGGCAGCGCAGGATTGGTAAATTTTCAATTTGGCGCAGGTACGACGAATCGAATTTATCCAATAGGTCCTTCAACAACGACATTAAATGATATTTTCAGTAATGAAAATTTAACTTTGACTTGTCTTGAAGGCGGAACAATACCCACGCCTGGCCCATCAGATTTGCGATATTTAGTTATTCAGTTTATTTATTCAGGCAGCGGTGGTTGGAATGACTTAGCACCGATCACTTTAAATTCTGTGCCCTATGCCATGTATGCGACCGAAGCTTCAAAATTAAATGGTCTAACCAGTTCGGATTTGACTTTAAAATCGGCGATACCAAATTGTACGGCGCCTGATGTGTTAACAAAAATCGCTGGTGTATTTACTTGTGTGACGGGCAGTACGACAGTCACTTCAAGTGATATCAGTACGGCACTGGGTTTCTCTCCGGTGAATCCATCAGCTCTTGGAACAGCGGCCGCAAAAAACTTTGGCGCCCTAGGTGGGAATTTGGTCGAGCTCGATGGCGGGGCAAAAATTCCAGCGGCATTATTGCCAACAAGATTATCAGAGATCGCGGGCTTAGCTCCGGCTGCTGGTGAAATTATTAAATGGAATGGTTCGGCGTGGGTTGCATCTTCTGATAATTCAAGTCCAGGTACAGTGACAAGTGTGACAGCGAGTGCGCCATTGGCTTCAAGCGGTGGGGCGACGCCGAATATTACCTTAGCGCAAGCCACAAATGCAGTGGATGGTTATTTATCAGCTGCAGATTTTACAACGTTTAGTAATAAATTAGCAAATTTTTCAACGATGACTTCACTTGATATTTCAACGGCATTAGGGTTTTCGCCGCTGAGCTCAAGTGGAACGATTGCAAACGCAACAAACGCAGTGACGGCAGTGAATTTTTCTGGAAGTTTAAGTGGTGATGTTTCTGGGACTCAAACTGCAACGTCAGTAAATAAAATCCGCGGCACAAACGTAAATATCACAGCGTTAGCCAATAACAATATTTTACAATTCAAC
>JAYVKY010000381.1:0-8263 GCA_043767965.1 Pseudobdellovibrionaceae bacterium | reverse complement strand
GACGGTGTGGCCCAAATCTTGGCTTTCTGATCAGGGGGCTAAATTTGGTGATCAATTGGCCTGGGGGGTCGTCATTGGTGGTTTTTTGCAAGCGGCGGTATTGATACCCTCGTTGATGAGGTCGGGTTATTTTCCAAAACCAAAAATTAATTTTAAAAATAAAGATACACAGACTGTATTAAAAAAAATGATTCCAGGGCTTATTGGTACAGGGCTTTTGCAGTTTATGACGATCGTCAATGTCAGATTTTCTTCGGGCTTACCCGAGGGTACAATTTCATTTATTAATTATATTGATCGGTTGATCGAGCTTCCATTGTCATTGATATCTGTAAGCCTAGGAACGGCCTTATTGCCAGTGCTTGCAAAATTATGGTCAGAAAAAAAGATGGGGTCAATGGCTACAACATCTAGGAAATACTTAGAATTAAATTTGTTTATATCCATCGCAGCGGCGGCAGGATTGTATGCCTTGGCTGGGCCGATTATTCAATTACTGTTTGGTCGGGGAAAGTTCACAGCACAAGATGTGCTCGTATCGTCAGAAATTTTAAAGACTTATTGCTGGATCATGATTTTTGTCAGCGGCATCCGTATTCTAACGCCGGCGTATTACGCCGTCAAGAACACGTGGTTTCCGATGGTATCATCGGGGTTGGCATTGGTGATTCATTTATTTTTGGCACCCATTTTAATTCAGCATTTTGCTGTGCATGGGCTGATGATGTCGACCATCATCAGCGCGGCAATAAACATGTCATGTTTGCTGTTTAGTTATCAAATTTTTATTTGTGAATTTCAGTATGTTGATTTTTTTATAAATATTTTAAAATACAGTTTGGTGGGCGTGGCTGTGTATTTTTCAGCACAAAGTTTTTATTTAATAAGTGGGTATTTGCCACAAGGATTTTGGGGCCTGATGTTAGGTTTGATTTTGGCGGGATTAACTTCTGTAGTTGTCTTTTTAATAGCTGCAAATTTTTTAAAAATTTCTGAAATTCAAAAACTAGTTCGCAAAGTATGGAATTTTTATCATCAAGTTAGTTAGTGGGCAAATCTAATTTTTTTTCAATTATCTGTTCCAATTTAATAAATACTTTATTTTTAAAAACTGAATTAAACGTAAAAGGCAGTTCGTTTTCAATAAATAAATTTTCTGATTCATCATTTAGTAGCGACGCATAACCATAAGTTTCTTTATATGTTTGCGTATCCTTTTTTACAATTACATCTTCAAAATTGTACCAAACATAATTCTGAAACGTCATTTGATATATTTCAGGATTCTCATTATCATTTAAATTCAACCAAAAAAATAACATTTGTGATTTAAGACCTTCTTTTGGCTCAACACCAAATTGGGCAGGCCAATTCGCCGTCATACCAAAAGGTGCAGCACTTAACACAGATCCAATCTTACTGATGTAGAACTTGACTTTTTGAGTTTCAGTTGATAGGGGGTATGAAAATTCTTGTTCAAATATTTTTTGATCCGGGTTTCTAGTTATCTTAATTTTTAAATAAAGTTGTTTAATTTTACTATTTGCTGAAATTGGATAATCACGAATATCAGTGCGAATTTCTGTTTGACAGCTAGATGAGCTTAGATTTGTTTCTGAATTAAACTGACAAAACTTTGGGAATGAGTTTGTCCATTGATATTTTTTAAACATTCGCAATAAGACTTGAATATCAATCTCGACTTCTTTTGAGTCAGAATTATTAGATCCAGAAACAATTTCAAATCTTTTATCAAAATCATTGTTTTTTAAAATTTTAGAAAAACCTTCTGGTGTTAATATCTCTTTTTGAAGCCACATCCATGCAGTAACATTTCTTATTTTTTGATGGTCTTCTTCGTTAAGTGGGCGATAAATTTCTGGTTTGAATATTTTCCATTTATTTGCAACAGCAAAATCACCAGAGCAAGAATTTGACATTTTACAAATATCTTCCAAGCTTAAGTATTTCATCAGATAATAACTCATCATCATTTCATGAAGAATTAGTTTTGCTTTTTCTTCTTTTTCCATTTTATTGTATGAACTAGAATCAATAAATATTTCACGACTTGTATGAATTGCGGTTTGAAATGTCTCTAGGTAAAGACCTTTTCTTTCTTTAGGAATGTCTTGAAGTTTGCAGTCAATGATGTACCAGTTTTTAAATATCGGTGTCAGTAAAAATGGAGCTTCATTTTTCTTATCACTTTGTAATTGCGGAAGAGTTATTTTATCTAAAATAGGCTGGATGATTTCTTTATATTCAACTAACGAGGTTATATCAACTTTGTAACCTTCAATCATTTTTCCATTACAAGTATCACCGCCGCCGCCATCGCTAGGGCCTTGCACCGTATTTGCTCCACCACCAGCAGGCGCAGGAGTAGTCTGTTTATCTTTTTGACAGGCAGATAAAAAGTACAGGGCTAACAATGTGGAAAACAGTATGTTAAATTTCATAACTTCACAGCTTTCTATGCAATAAGTGGTGCACTAAAATAAGTATCCAAGGCCTAAATTAAAACCGACATTGTGGTACCCCATTTTGATTGAGTGAGTATCATCAGCTGGCGAGCCAACAGTTTGAGTGGCCTGGCCTCCGGCAACGATACTGCGATAAGAAATTTCAATATCAAGAGTCATATTGTTTTTGAATACATGACGAGACCCTACGCTGATTAACTCAAGCCACTTAGGGTCTAATTTATATTCACGTTCATCAGTACCCTCCGCAATTTTTAGTGTCGAAGTGCTGGCATATTGAATGCTTGAGCCTATATAAAGATGCTTATCGCACTCAAAAAGAAAGAGGCACTTGTCCCAAATTGTATTCGAGACATTTATTTTTTCACCAAAGTATTTATAGCCGATCAAAGAGGTTGCTCCGACAAAATCAATTCCCACCGCAAAAGTTAAGGCATGATTTTGGGTTATAAATTTATCCGCAGAAACGCCAAGCACCCCGCGACTGCCAAATACTCCAATCCCACCGTTAATATTTAAATCACCTTCTTGAATTGCAACACTCGATAACGAATAAAACGAACAAAGTATTAATATTATTTTTTTCATGGAATCCTCGTTTAAATGCCAAAGTTTTTCCTCTGGCATTTTTTTGTTTGTTTAAATTACATTTCTAGACACTCAAGAACCGCACCGTTTGCTACAAGAATGAGGCTATTGCCGTTAATAGATCCTGTCGAAGCCATATCCACAAAGTTAATTTCATTTTTTTCATTACGTTTAACTTTTCCTAAAAATAATTGTGTGCGATTTGCAATAAATGAAATGTTTATTGCAAGTGAGCCATCTGAAATTGTATTGAGCTGATCAGGTGTTAAGGTATTATCTGCTTTAATAAGTGTTCCATCTGTTAATAAAAATCTCAACGCTGGCTTTGTAGAATCTGCCTTTTCCCAGAAAACAAGTTTATTATAAACTTGTGAACCTAGATTTTGTTCAATATTGGCCCCGCAATATAATTCTGAAGCAAATACAGCTTGAGATAAAACAGTTGCAGCGATTGTTACAATAATTCTTTTCATAAATTCTCCTTCGTTCGGGGCGGTGCCCCGGTTGTTTGTTTAAGTCGGCTCATACCGTGGGAATATCTTTAAGCGTTACATAGACTTTAATCTAGATTTGATTAGTAAATGTTGGTGTCAAATAATAACCATTTGGTTACTAAATTGAACATAACTTACTATAAAGACATGAAAGTGTTCGAATACCGTGATTATAAAAAATTTGTAAATGAATGGATCAAGGAGCAGCCCAAAGGTGGACGCGGCCAAATTAAAAGAATGTCCGAGTTTTTACGAGTATCAACAACATTGCTTAGCCAAGTTTTACGAAGCGATAAACAATTTAGTTTAGAAACTGCTGCGGAATTTACCGAATATCTGGGGCTAAACGAAAAAGAATCTGAATATTTTCTATTATTAATTGAGCATCAACGAGCTTGCGGTTTTAAATTAAAAAAAATTTTAGAAAAAAAATTGGACCGTGAACAAAAAATTGGTTCGCAATTACAGAACAGATTGCAAAAAGATAGACAACTTACAGATGAAGAAAAAATGCAGTTTTATTCAAGCTGGATGTATTCGGCATTGAGAATTTTAAGCGCGCTGCCTGAAATAACAAATGCAAAAACATTAAGTGAAAGATTGAATTTACCTCTAAGTACAGTAAATAATGTTGTTAATTTTTTATTAGAAAAAAACCTATGTGTGATGAAAAATAATAAACTGACTTATGGTGATTATCGTACACATATAGGGAAAGATTCTCCGTTTGTTATTAAGCATCATCAGAATTGGCGAATTAAGGGTTTTCAAGCTATGGAATTACGACGAGATGAAGACTTATTTTTCACACAGCCAATGGCGTTATCAGTCGTGGCCGCCGAAAAAATAAGACTAATGCTTCCTGGAATTATCGAACAAATTCATGCTGTGAGTGGTCCATCAGAAAGTGAAGTTGTTCGATGTTTTAATATTGATTGGTTTGAATATTAAAATACAAACTGTCTTCATATTTATTTTTTCGAAGTTTCATTTCCTAACGCTACGCCCACGTTTATTTCAATCGATACCATGTGCCGCGACCGACTCCTTCGGGAATGATAAATTGATCTGAAACTAAGTTTTTAATATGTAATTTAATTGTATTTCGGTTGGCATTTGTGATGTGAACTATATCTGCAATGGACGCCAGCTGATGATTTCTGATAAATTCAATAATTTGCAATGACAGCTCTGGCATTTTTGCCATCACTAATTCAGAACTCATTTTGGCTTCTAAATATTTCTTTTGTTTTTGCATCGATTTTAGAAAAAATGTCAACCATGAATTCATTCCAGAGGTTTGAATATCGTTTTGTTTTTTTAAATTCTTTGTTTCAAGTTCAGATTGGCCTCGGCGCAAAGCCAGGTAATACGCATCTTTGTGTTCTTCGATGATGCGTTCAAAAGAGCTATAAGACACGTGAGTGTATCCGGACTTCAGTAATAGCAAAGTCGTTAAGGCGCGTGATAGCCTGCCATTTCCGTCCTGAAATGGATGAATATGCAGAAATACAATAACAAATGTAGCGATTATTAAAAGTGGGTGCAGATCTTTGTTCGCAATTTCTGAGTTTGTCCAATCGATCAGTTTTTTTATCAGCTGCGGCGTTTCAAACGGAGTTGCTGTTTGAAAAATGATTCCTTTGCTTTTACCTTTGTGGTCAAAAGCTTCAACATTATTTGGAAATTTTTTATAACTACCGCGATGTCTAGAATCTTTGTCGCTGTATTTTAAAAGTATACTATGCAGTTGTTGAATGTAATTTTCGGAAAATTGAATTTCAGAATGTGAATTAAAAATTAAATCCATCAGTTCGGCGTAACCAGCAACTTCTTGTTCATCGCGGGATTTTAAAGTATAATTTTTTACCCCACGAAGTAGGTTTTCAACTTCTGAATTTGTTAACTTTACGCCCTCAATGCGCGTGCTTGACCCGACAGATTCAACTGTTGCAATTTGTCTAAGCGCAAGCAGGCGATCGGGTGCCAAAAATTGTGTCGCAGACCAACGGCCCTTGAATTCATCAAGTTCTGAAATCAGATTCAAAATTTCTTTTGTCAACGGTATCAGTTTAATAAGTTTTTCGTACATACCCATAAATATACCCACAAATACCTATAAAATCAATATTTAAGGCACTTTATGGGTATTTGTGGGTATATTTATGGGTATCTGAATTAAAACAGAAGCTCCCTTATTGATCACCAAAAAACGGGTTCTGAATATTCAGAATGACCCGGTCGATTGTGAAAGTGGCTTGTTTGATGATGATATTTTTAGATTCATACTTTCCATTCGCAGATTCAAACAGAATTCACAAATTAACCTTGGCGAATATCAATGCTTTTTATGCGAAGGTTGTAAGTACGGTTGATGTTTTGACGTAGTTTATATTTCAAAAATGAAACTGCACGCCAACCTTGGTGCCTTTGCGGTCAAGGTTGGTTTCGATATTATTTAATTTTGAATTTTGGCGTTCGTTATAATAATTACCAAAGATACGCATCATGCCGTATTCGATAAATAATCCGGCCGTTAATTCATCTGTGCTGGTGTCGCCGTAAAAACTTTCGCTGATCGGTGAATAGTATCTGTAATTTCCGTAGATTCCGAAAAGTTTCATTAAATAAATTTGTAACGTAATGCCTGGGTATAATTGGTTCAGACGGTAGCTGTTGTCGTGCGCTGTTCGGGTGCGAAGTCCATAATGAAGCGTGATGTGTGTCGACTGGGTCGAAGTACCGAACAGGCGTAAATTAAATTGCCCGGTCACGTCGTTGAAGGCTTCTTCGTTGTTATTTTGATACATCGCTGAAATGCCGACCAGTGTTGCATAGGCATGCAGTTCGTCGTCATAGCTTTTGTATCGTTGTGTTGTCCCGATATGATTTGTTGTCGTCGCATTGTCGTATTGAAAAAGCGAGCCACCGATCATAAATTCATACGGTGTTGGTGTGTTGATCGACAGCCACATGTCCATCAGGCCCCGGCGGTCTTTATTTTCAAGCCATTCTTGCAGTGAAAATCTTTTGGCCGCTTTGGCTTCAGAGCTTTTTGATAATAGCCAAGCTTTGCCAGTGCCGGCCCCTTTGCTAGATTGGGCAAAGTTCAGATTTGGAAGTAACATTAAAAAAAGGATCAGTCCGTACTTCATATCTGTAGTTTAGCAGATTTTTGTATTGTAAAGTGAAAACGATACCAATGTCTCAATATAATGCAGTTGAGTTGTGTTTTTTGTTTGCAATATAGTCATTTACATTGACTAGTCACTAAATACAACTACAATAGGGGTATGTCTAAAACAATAGGTGCTGCTAAATTCAAAGAACATTGCTTAAGTCTACTTGATGAAGTAGACAGCGATGGAATTGTTATTACTAAAAATGGAAAGCCTGTCGCTAAATTGATTTCAATTCAAGGTGATCAAAATAATTTTATTGGCAAGTTTTCTAAATCGATCAAAGTTAAAGGCTCGACATTATCAACAGGAATAAAATGGGATGCTGAATCTTGATACGCATATTTTAATTGATATTATGATCGGGCATCTGACACCCAAAGAAGAAAAGCTGATCCGGAATAATCCGTGGAGTATCTCATCAATCGTTTTATGGGAATTACACAAGTTGAATCAAATTGGTCGAATAGAAATTGATTTTAATGACCATGAAATCAAAAAATTTTTGAATGTACTACATATTCATCAAATTGATTTAAATATTTTAAATGCGTTAGAAAACTTAGATTTTAAATCTGATCCGGCCGATGAAATTATCGCAGCAACAAGTTTGCATCATAAAATACCATTGATAACTCGAGACGAAAAAATTCGAAAATCGAAGGTTGTGCCAATCGCGAAAACTTAATGTTACTGAAAAGTAACGCTATTGACTCCAAAGTTTTCTGAAAAAATGCTGTACCAAATATCCATGTTCATCACAGAAAATCCGTCGCCCGCAGCAGTTTTAAAGGTAAAGCCTGCGGGTGTTTGAACCAGTGTAATCGCTGTTTGGGAATATTGATTATTATTAAAATCAGTTGGGAATTTTAAAATTAAAGTTCCACCTGTTGTGACTGACAAACTGTCTATTTTTAAATTCATTACAGTGCGGTTGTTGTAGCGTAGCAAATCCATACCCTTTGTTAAAATTGAAAAATCAAATAATCGCAGCAATGATTCCGAATCAGCACTGGCATATTGATTTCGTTCAATTAAAAGACCTGCAAAATTTGAATTATTTTCTTGAACAACATACGCGGTAATGACCAGATCAGCCATAGCTGAATTTCTGATTTGAAAACTTTGACCAAGCATTTTATTCTGACGTAAAATTTGAATTGCATTTAATTGTGAGGCTCTAAATTTTGTTGTCAAATTCAGATCATTTATATATTTGCCAGTTGAATCAAAACGCTGGGCATATTCAACGTGAATTTGTTTTAAAATTTCTTTTGCTGTTTGAGTTTGTGCATTTACAACTAATGCAGAAAAAAATAAAACTAAAGTAATTGTTAAATTTTTAATCATATCTATACCTCAGAAAATAATTCTGAGGTGAAAATCGTATAATCAACAAATGATGTCAAAGTAATAGCTGAGATCGAATAGGGTGCTATTTAGTTTTAATAATGACGCGGAAACTTCGAAAAATCTCGTGGTCTTTTTTGTGCGAATGCGTCACGTCCTTCTTGGG
>JAYVKY010000380.1:0-2367 GCA_043767965.1 Pseudobdellovibrionaceae bacterium | reverse complement strand
GCCCGGCCGGTAATGGTGCAGTACGCGAGATTTGTGATTTTATATTAGAACACGGATTTTACTCAAAAAAAAACAAGGAATCACTATGATGAAGAAAATATTTTTAGTTTTAATATTGATCAGTAATCACCTTGTGTTTGCAGACTCTGATGTGACTGTTCCAGAAGATGAATTAGCAACAGAAACTGTTTATCCCATATTCGATCATGCGCAAAGTATTCGAAACAGAAATGTACAAACCACAGGTCGAATTGATGTGGGATTATTTGGTGGATTGGCGCTGACCGAGCCCATTGCAAATACCACAAAATTTGGAATCGCTGCAAATTATCATTTCAGCGAATATCATTCTTTGGGATTATTTTTTGTTTCCAATAGTGGCGGACTTTCAAAGGATGCGGAAGGTATACATGCTGATTTTGGTTTAGATTTTTCGCGTGCGCCGCAACCGCAAAATACCATTATGTTTGATTATAATTACAAACCTTATTATGGAAAAATGTCTTTTACAAAAAATGGCGTCATCAATACGACAATTTATGGATCAGCAGCCTTGGGTGCCGTGAAATACCAACATAAAACATATTCAGCCCTTGCTGTAGGGCTTGGCGAACGTTTTTATTTCGGCAAAAGCTTGTCATTAAAAACGGATTTAAGACTTTTTGTGCATCAGGCACCGATTCCGTTTAAATCACCGGGACTGTGTGACGGTACAAATACGACATGCGGATCAAATGGGGCTTCTGGTGATGCCCGTCCAAGTTATGATTCATTCGAAGAACGTATCACCTATACCACCAATTTAGAAATTGGTTTGAATTACTTATTTTAAAGGAAATGATAAAATGAAGAAAAGTATTTTATTGATTTCAATTTTAGTTCTGGGCTCGGTGGGCGTAATGGCCCAGCAGGGTGATGATCTGGATGTAATCAATCTAGAAAACATGTATCAAAATACTGCGCCCCCGGCAGCAAAGCCTACTGAAATTAAATCAACACAGACAAACGATGTTGCACAGCCTGCGGGGCCAGAAATGGCAACCACTGACGAGGCTGTTCCTGCCGAGGCCGCAGCTGTTCAGAAAAAAGATGAGGTTAAGGTTAATGAATTAAAAGATCTTAGTCGCTTATCGCCATTTCGAGAAGTTTCTGTTATTCAGAAAAAATATCTGCCAAAAACAGAACGCTTTCAGTTTTATGGTGCTTTGGGGACAACAACAAATACACCATGGTTTTTAAATTCCGGCGTTAAATTAGGCTTGGCCTATCATTTCACAGAGACACTAGGTATAGAGTTGACTGGAATGTTTTTAACAAGTTCCGAGCGCGAAGTTGCTAAAGAAATTCGAAATATCAACGGTTTAAAACCGGAACAATTTATTTATACCAAAGGTTATTACGGACTCGATCTGATGTGGGTGCCTATTTACGGAAAATTATCAAATATGGATGGCGGGATTATTCCGTTTGATATGTATTTTTCAATTGGTGCGGGCTCGTCAAATACAAATTCTAACGAGGGTAATGTGCCGACGATGCATATCGGTACTGGGCAAATTTTTGCTTTAACAAAAGCTATAGCGTTTCGTTGGGATTACAGTCTAAATATATTTCAGGCTACGCCCGTGTCGACGACAAATAATTCAGTAGCTAAGGGCAGCTATAATGATTTGATTTTAAGCGCTGGGGTTAGTTTCTTCTTTCCGGAAGCGAGTGAGCGATGAAAAATTTTAATTTAGTCATCTTGAGTATTGTATTAAGTACTGCAAGTGGTTTCGCAAAAACTGTGGCAAAACCTGTTGCTCGAAAATCAACCCCTCTGACAATACAAAAAAAAATGACGAACCCACAACAGGGCTTAAAGGTTTATACGCAGTCGACAAATTCAAATGCCCGCAGTCAAATTGCAGCAGCATTGACCCAAATGAAAAGTGGCCAGTATGTTCAAGCAGCAAATAATTTATTGGCACTTAGTCGCCACTCAGAACTATCTGCGGAACGGCCACAGATAAAATATTTATTGGGTCTGACTATGATGGAATTAAATATGAACCAGGTTGCGGCATTTCAATTTGTCGATGTTGTTAAGGCTGCGGATAGTAAATTTACTCGGCAGGCTTTAGAAAAATTGCTAATTGTAACCGATAAATTGGGCGATGAAACACTTTTAAATTACGCGATTCAACGTATCGATGTAAATAGTGTGCCGGTAAAAAATCGCGATATGCTTTTTTATCGAATGGGTGAAATTAAGCAAAAATCCGGTCAGTACGCAGAAGCTATGCAATTGTATTCAAAAGTGGGTACACAAAGCAGATATTATTTAAACGCCTTATATAACACGGGGCTTTCGCAGGCTGAAGCAAA
>JAYVKY010000379.1:0-5257 GCA_043767965.1 Pseudobdellovibrionaceae bacterium | reverse complement strand
CTTTTTCCATGCTAGAAATCATTTTTTGTTCTGTGGCTGTATCTGATTTTTTCTGATCAAGTGTATTCATTTCCATTTATAATTTGTCCTATTTGTACGAAATACGTGGATCAACAACGCCATAAAGTAAATCAGCAATTAAGTTCATAATTAAAACCATAGTTATTGAAATAATAAATGAAATCATAGCAACATTAAAATCATTTCCAATAATTGATGTATATAAAAGTCGCCCTACGCCTGGGTAGGCAAAGAGTGATTCTGTGATGAGCGCACCAGAAAATATTGAAGAAAAGCTTAACGCTATAATTGTAATTAGGGGTATCAAAGCATTTCTAAATCCGTGGTGCCAGATGACGATATTTTCTGGTAAGCCCTTAGATCTGGCAGTTCGAATAAAATCATTTCGCATGGCCTCAAGCATAGATGATCTGGCAAAGCGTGCAAAAAATCCGATGGATTGAACAGATAATGATAAAACTGGAAGAATTAAATATTTTGATTTATCTAAGATTTCAAAAAAGAAATTTGAATAGACCATGCCCGTGGTTTGGTATCCCCCCGCAGGCAGCCAATTTAATTTCACAGAGAAAATAATAATTAAAATTATTCCCAGAAAAAATGAAGGTAATGAGATACCCGAAAAATTAAATAAATTTACAATATAATCAAATTTTGTATTGGGCCTTAGGGCGCATGCAATTCCTAATGGAATTGCAACAGCCAGTGAAAAAATTAAAGATATCATAGACAAAATAAATGTAGCCTGTAATGCGGGCCCCAACATTTCTGAAACGGGGATACGATATGTTCGTGAATAGCCCAGCTCACCTTTGGCAATATCGGAAACCCAGTGCATATAACGAACATATGTGGGTTGATCGAGACCATAAAATTCACGTAGACGAACTACGTCAGCCGCCGTGATTTTTGGATTTGAGGAAATTAATAACTCAACAGGGTCGCCAGGCATTAACGTCATTAAGCCAAAGCACAGATAGGATAGAATTGCTAAAACAATCACTGTTTGAAGAAGTCGTCTAAGGATGTATGTTGTCATATTATTCTACCTAACTACCTAGCTGTCTAACTGCCTGGGTTGAATGTTATTCAACTATTTGTTCATGTTGAATGTTATTCAACAGTCCATTTTTCGACTTCGTTTGTTTCTGGGAATTGGTGACCTGTTAAACGGTAACCTTTCATTTGGGTAGGTGTAACTGCCACATCTGAACGGTAATACAAAGGTAAAACGGGCACTTCATCTGTGTAATATTTTAAAATTTCATGAACTAATTCAATGCGTTTTTCATGCTTCATTTCGATATCTAAGGCTTCTGTTAATTTATCAACTTTTGGATTGTTCCAGCCCATTTGATTTTGTCCAGAAAAACCATTTTTTGCTGTTGGAATTTTTGATGAATGAAAAGTGCCTTTAGGCGAGCTCTCAGGTGAAGAAACCCAGGCAAATAATGCCATTGAATCAAATTTACGTTTTTTAGTTGTTTCACCAAAAAATACGCGTGCCGGCTCATTTTTAGCTTGAACTTCGATGCCCACATTTTTCCAGTTATTTTGCAAATAAACTTGAACTAACTCGCGAGTTTTATTACCAGCTGTCGTCATAATTGTAAAAGACAAGCGTTGGTTGTTTCCTTTAGCGTCTTTTTTAGTTCGAACTCCGTCAGCACCGGCCTTCCAGCCAGCTTCGTCTAATAAACGTTCTGCTTCGCGCTTATTAAATTTGTAAATAACAACTTTTTTTGGATCATCTGTGAACCAAGGATCTTTAGGGGTAATGTTATGAATCGCTGGTTGTTGTTTTCCTTCAAAAAGTGCATTCGTTAGGTCTTCTTTGTTGATCGCAAAATGTAGGGCTTTTCGAACACGTACATCTTTTAAAATTGGATTATCCAAATTTAAATCGATATGTTCATACACAGCACTGGGTTGAAATAAAACATTATAGCCCAGTTTTT
The DNA here is from genome assembly GCA_043767965.1 of Pseudobdellovibrionaceae bacterium. Taxonomy (GTDB): domain Bacteria; phylum Bdellovibrionota; class Bdellovibrionia; order Bdellovibrionales; family Bdellovibrionaceae; genus Pseudobdellovibrio. The sequence continues at coordinate 3,278 of JAYVKY010000379.1, read as the reverse complement.
CTTCTTTTACTTTTTTATCAAAAGCCAATGCCTGATCTAATGCAAAACCCATTGATGAAATCACATCAATGGTTCCAGAGCGTAAATTGGCTTCAAGTGTTCCCGTATTTGGGATGAGCTTAACGATAATTTTTTTGATTTTTGGTGCTTCACCGTAATATTTTGAATTCGGTGTGAATGTCACGTGATCACCCAATTGGATTTCAGAAACCAAATACGGTCCATGATACAACCCTGGGTTCGTAGGTTCTTTTGTATACAAAGAATTTTTTTCGTAACCTTCCTTGATAGCGCCGAATTTTTTCCAAACGGGTTCTTCAAGATGTTTTGGCAAAACACGGAATGTTCCCAGTTGAGTGTAGTCCCAACGAAGTTTGTCATAGGTAAAAGTACATTTTTTTGCATTTGCTTTGTCAGCTTCAATTTTTGCAACTTGAGAATAAGTTTCTTTGTCTGCAACCGATACGTTGGGTGACATTGCTACTTTATTTGTGAAAATAAAGTCTTCGCAAGTGATCGGAGTTCCGTCGCCCCACATCGCATTGTCTAGAATTTCCCAAACAGCCACGACAGTGTCTTTGCCATTTACTTTTTTAATTTTAGCGCCGCCATTTTCAATTGTTGGAATTGTTTTAGCAAGCTGAGGAATCCATTGGCCATCAGCATTGATGACATCTAATGTTCTCATTGTCATTGCTGACATATACGTTGTCGCCATCATATTCATAATCAGTGGATTAAAGTTTTCGAATTCTTGTGAAATTCCAACTTTTAATTCGTTATTTGTTAATGTGTTGCCACTGTTGGATGGGGCTGCGGCTATTGTCGCAGTATTTTTTACAGATTCATTTGCAGAATCTGTCTTTTTTGTGCATGAAACAACAACAAGTGTTGCAGCCATTGTACAGATTAGAACTAACTTTTTCATAGAGTCTCCTTTTGAAGGTTTTGTTTCGGATTCACTTTAAAACATGCAGCTAATTTTTTCAAATCTCCATCAACTGGTAAAAGTTGTGGGATTTCTTGTTTGCAAAGGTCAAAAGCATACGGACAACGTGGGTGAAATGTACAGCCAGAGGGTGGATTAATGGGTGAAGGAATTTCACCGCTTAAAATTTTTGTCATTTTCTTTTTGCCGGCGCCAATGACGGGTATCGAGGCCAATAGAGCTTGAGTGTAGGGGTGCTTGGGATTTTTATAGAGCTCGTCGCGATCGGCAATTTCAACTATTTTACCCAAGTACATCACGGCGATACGATCACACACATGTTCAATGACTGAAAGATCATGTGAAATAAAAATATATGTTAAACCTAATCGTTCCTGTAAATTTTTAAGTAAATTTAAAATTTGGGCCTGAATTGAAACGTCCAGGGCTGAAACGGGCTCATCGCAAATAATGAGTTCTGGGTTTAAAGCAATCGCACGGGCAATGGCAATACGTTGACGTTGACCACCCGAAAATTCATGCGGGTAACGGTTGATGTGTGAAGGCCTTAAACCAACCAATTCTAAAAGCTCTTTCACTTTGGCTTCTCGTTGGCTGTCATTTAAAAGGCCATGAATAATAAATGGTTGTTCTATGACTTGTCCGACGGTCATTCGTGGATCTAAAGAGGCATAGGGGTCTTGAAAAATCATCTGAATATTTTTTCGACTGGCACGTAATTCGGAGCCAGAAAGTTTTAAAAAATCTTGGCCATTAAAATTAATTTGTCCAGCAGTTGGCTCATAGAGACGAATGAGTGTTCGGCCTAAAGTGGATTTTCCACAACCGGATTCGCCAACAAGTCCCAGTGTTTCACCCTTGCGTACGGTCAAAGTGACGTCATCAACGGCTTTGACATCGGCGACATGCTTTAAGAAAAACCCCTTACGGATAGGGAAGTATTTTTTAATTTTAAATGCTTCAAGAATATGAACAGGTGTATTTTGATTTTTTTCAGTCGTCATCTTTGTTTGCCTTAAAGGGGGTTAAAGCAAGCGACAGATCGTGCATGCGTTGAGGTTGAAGTGATCTGTTGCATTTTTGGCTTTACGGTCCAGCATTCTGTTTTTACACGTGAACACCGTGTTGCAAACGGGCAACCTGCGGGTAGTTCATGTGGCGCTGGAACAGAACCCTCAATTGTTTTTAATCTTGAAATACGAGAGCCCATTTTTGGTCGTGATTCAATCAATGCTGCTGTATACGGGTGGCGTGGAGAGATTAAAACATCTTGAGTATTACCAGTTTCGCACATTTGTCCGCCGTACATCACAAGGACATCGTCAGAAACTTCAGAAATGACACCAAGATCATGAGTAATAAATTGAACACTCATATTCATTTTCTCTTGAAGACCTTGGAAGAGTTCTAAAATTTGTGCCTGTATCGTGACATCAAGGGCTGTTGTGGGCTCATCAGCAATTAAAAGCTGTGGATTACAACTTAGGGCCATCGCAATCATTGCACGTTGTCGCATACCGCCTGAAAGCTGGTGGGGGTATGAGGTGTAGCGTTCAGAGGGTGATGGAATTCCAACAAGTTGTAACATTTCAATCGCGCGATTTTTAGAATCTGAATCTGAATATTTGAGATGTTTTTTAATTTGTTCATCCAATTGATAACCAATTGTTAAAACAGGGTTCAGTGCCGTCATCGGCTCTTGAAAAATCATGGCCATCTGACCGCCACGAATCGATTCCATTTCATAGTTTGTTGCAGTAACAAGGTCTTTGCCATTGAGCACTGCAGAGCCATAGGTGATTTCACCCGGCGCACTGATCAGTTTCATCAGCGTATATGAAGTGACAGATTTGCCACAACCAGATTCTCCGACAATACCTAAAGTTTTGCCTTTGTGAATTTCGTAGGATAAGCGATTGACAGCGCGAAAAGGCCCAGATTTTAAAAAAAATGTAGTTTCTAAGTCTGTGACTTTCAGCACTGGATTCAAATTAGACTCCTTTTTTTCAGTCCCAAAATATTAACCTGCAGATGACAGTGTATATTTATACGGCCAGATGCAAAAAATAAAGAATTCAAAGGGTTGATGCTTAGCATAAACATATTGATTTTTAGCATTTACAGATCATTTTCTGGTCTGCTTAAGGATGCAACTCTGTGAAAGGTCTTTTGAACTGATGAACTGACTGCTTCAGAAACAAAACCAGAAATTTTTTCAGATAAACTTGGTTTTTTTTCAAATGAAAGCCTAATCAGTTTATGGTCGGCTATTTTTTTCATAATATATTCATCACTCGTAGAGATCTCATCGACCAATCCCATTTTTAAA
>JAYVKY010000378.1:0-3322 GCA_043767965.1 Pseudobdellovibrionaceae bacterium | reverse complement strand
GTCAGCTAAAGATACAGAAACCATTGTCGACACACCACGCTCTTGCATCGTGACTCCATATAATTTCTGAGCCACTTCCATTGTGTGTTTATTATGAGTCACAACAATGATCTGCGAACGCTTCGCCATCTCTTTGACGAGTTCATTAAATCTGAAAACGTTGGCATCATCAAGTGGCGCATCAACCTCGTCCAATAAACAATACGGGGATGGCTTCACTAAGAAAATTGAAAAAACCAAAGCAACAGCCGTCAGTGCTTTTTCGCCACCCGACATCAATGATACATTTTGCATTTTTTTACCCGGAGGTTTTGCAATGATTTCTATACCGACTTCGCTTTTTTCTGGATCTTCAACGATTTGAAGCATTGCTTCACCGCCACCAAAAAGAACTGGAAAAACTTTTTGAAATCGCTCATTCACTAAATCAAAAGTTTCTTTAAAACGCTTTGAACAAATTTTATTAATACGATCAATCACTTTTCGTAATTGTTCTTTGGCATCGGTCAGATCAGCATGTTGCTTAGTTAAAAAATCATAACGTTCCTGTGTTTCTGAATACTCGGCAATCGCAGATAAATTGACTTCGCCAATTTTTGCTAATTTTTCACGAAGATCTTTGAGTTGGTCATCCGCTTCCGCTGGGTTACCTTCTCGTCCCTGATATTTTTCGACAATGTCAGATAAAATCAGCATGTATTTTTCTCGTGTTTGATCGATCAAATAGTGCTCTTTCATTTTGGCTTGCTCTAGTTTTAACTGAGCTTCATTCATTTTTGCCAAACGCTCGTTACGTTCACGCGAATTCTTATTTACCTTGTCTTCAAGCTCACGGATATCTGCCGTTTCAATTTCAAACTGATTTTTAAATGCAGCCATTTCGATTCGCTTGATTTCAATGTCAGCTACCATACGTTCGAAATCAATTTTTGCTTGCTCAAGAGCATAATGGCCATCAGACATTTGTGATGTATAACCCTCGGCCTCTTCAGACATCCGTGATAATTGCATATTTAAATCATCAACTTGTTTTGTGACCATTTCCAGTTGGCGAATTAAACCGCTGTATTCTTGGGACTTGGATGCTGATTGGATTTGTAAACTTGTCAGTTCAGATTGTTTTTGTTCAAAACCATCTTTCATTGAATCATATTCTGAATTTAAATTTAAAATGGTTTCTTCAAGTTCAATTTTTTGTGTGCGAATTGAAATTAAATTTTCTGTAAAATCAGAAATTTTTTCATCCATTGAATTGATTTGGTCAAATAAGCGACGAACTTCGTTTTCTTGACGAAGAACTGCATTTTTAGCTTGTTCAAGTTCATTATCGGCGCGCTCTAGATCTTTACGGAATTCAGTTACTTTTATTTCTTGATCTTGACGACGTTTTTGTGCGCCTTCAAAATCAGTTACGATATGATTTAATTGTTCTTCTGTTTTTTTAAGCGCAGCTGTCGCCAAGGCGAGCTTACCTGCCCATTCAGATTTTTTATCAGACAATTCTTTGATTTCACGGCGCCGTTTTAAAACACCAGATTCTGCCGATTCTTTTGAACCACCTGTTAAAATACCATCTGCAGATAAGGTATCGCCGTCTGGTGTGACGAATGTCCAACCGATATAATTCGGACGCAGTTCAAGTGCTGTACGAATTGAATCAACGATCGCAACGCCCGATAAAATATGTTGAACACTTTCAGAAAACTTTTCTTCAGATGTCACAACTTGATTTAATAAACCCAAAACACCTGCTTGGTTTTTTGGATTGCTTTGCGCCAGATTTTGCGCTGACATTTCATTCGAATAAAAGCTAGATCGACCTGAATTGTTTTCCTTCAGATAATCAATGGCTTGGGTTGCATCGTTTTGTTTGGCCGACAATAACATTTGTAATTTTGAACCCAACGCTGCTTCCATCGCGATTTCAAATTCTGCGGGAACCGAAATAACTTCAGACACAGGAAAAAATGATTCTGTCACAGTGCCATCTGCGTGCATTTCTTTTTGTGATTTGGCTTTTGACCAAAGCATAACTTGCTTAACGCCTTCTTCGAAACCTTCAAAATTTGAATGCAGATTTTCTAGGCCGTAAAGCCTTGATGCTGTCTCATTTAAATTATCTTTAAATGTCTGAACGTCTTCGCTCTTTTTTTGAAGTTGCTCTGATAGAATTTTTTTATTAGCCTCAAATGAATCAACATCATTTGAAAGATCTAATTGCAGTTGTCGATTTTGGTCTAATTCAGTACTGACTTTACGGCGTCGATTTTCGAAATCATGTGCCGTTTCGCGAAGTTCATTTAATTTGATCTCTTCATCTGCGGATCTGTCTGAAATTTCTTGGCGCTGAGTTGAAATAGAATTTAATTTTGCATCCAACGATGACTCTGATTGGCCTAAAGCGAACTGCTCGCGGCGCTTAACTGTTAGATCTTCATCAATTTCGGCGTAGCGCTTTTGATTTGATGAAAACGCCTGAGCTCTCTCAGAGGATTCAGTGGTTAAATATTCTGACTCTGTTTTTAGCTCGTTAGCTTGGGCCTGTAAAGTGACTTGATCACGTGATAACAGTTCATGTCGGGCACGTTGTTCGTTTAAAATATTACCTGTCATTTGTTCGTTACGCTTAGCTTGTTCTAAGTTAAAACGTAATTCTTGAATTTCTAATTCTTTTTTTTGAACCGCAGATTGGTGATTATAAAAATCTTGCTGCTTTTTTTCGACAGCTTTTTCTTGTTCTAAAATTGTGAGTTTTAGGGTCTCAAGTGTTGCTTGCATTTGCGAAAGATCGGCTTCGGAACCGACTTCTAAAGCTTGAGCCTCGTCGAATATTTTTTGGGCATCATCTGCAACGCGTTTCAATTCAACGTATTGAATTGATGATAACCACAACTCAAGGTCTTCGATCTGAGTTTTTATATTTTTATATCGTTCAGCTCGCTGTGCCTGACGTTGCAAAGAATCGATTTGGCGTTTTAATTCGCCAATGATGTCTTGCAAACGAACTAAGTTTTGATCTGTTGAAATTAATTTACGTTGAGATTCTTTTTTACGTGCTTTAAATTTCGTGATACCAGCAGCTTCTTCGATCAGCATGCGGCGGTCTTCAGGTTTTGAAGTGATAATTTTACCGATCATACCCTGGGCAATGATCGAAAAACCTTTCGATCCAGCACCTGTATCCATAAAAATTTCTTGGACATCTTTAAGTCGTGAAGGCTCTTTATTAATAAAGTATTCGCCCTCGCCATTACGATGAAGTTTTCGAGTCACCATGATTTCAGAATGTTTTAAATATTTAGCTGAGAATGGTCCGCCGTCA
>JAYVKY010000377.1:0-3837 GCA_043767965.1 Pseudobdellovibrionaceae bacterium | reverse complement strand
CCTAGCTTATAAGACACCGTTGCTTCCTTCCGGACCTAGCGGATTCACGAACAAGTCTAGCGTATGGGACCCAGCCACCTGATGGTGTATAATATTAGCCACTTTCGTGCAGTGGTTAACGCCCAGAGTTAGTCAAATTAGGCGAGTATGACCTTGAATTGGTTAGACACCTGTTAATTAATTAGTCAGATCTGAACGACTTTGACGCCAAACTTTAGGGCTGTAGCCGCGATGACTTATTGAATTTAATTCAGTTCGATTTGGCGCAAAAAGTGTCTCAAATTTAGACTGGAACCGCTTTTGAAATATAAAGGTTTGGATATTAAAGCCAAAGGAGACCTTTATGAAAACGAAGTCAGGATTGAAACTCACGTCGCAACTATTGATTTCAACATTAATTGCATCATCATTTTTGCTGGTGAACTGTAATAAAGGCACAGATAAGCGTGGGCTAAAAGTTGATACGACTAAAGCGAAAACAGCAGACCAAAAACAATCCACAGGCGCCAGCGGTGATGACACGACGGCTGTTAAAAATGTAAAGTGTACGGATGAAATTCAAAAATCACTCGTTGATATTTATAATATGTATGCTCAGATTGAAAAAGAGCGCAAAGAAAATTTAAAAGAAGCTAGCCCTAAAAGTTTTAAAAATGAATACGAAAAAATACTTTTAATGTGTGATGTCATGGGCGAGTTATTGGGAAAACAAAAAATTTCAGCCTGCACATATTTAGACAGCAAAAAACAAGAACAAAACTTAGCTAAAGCCCCAGCAATGTGTGTTCAGGCGGGTGTAGCGTTAGCTAAAGAAACCAGCGTTGAAAATAAGTATTCAATATTACCCAGTGATCAAGATGTGCTATTAAAGAAAAAAGTAGAACAAAAAGTAAATAGCAGCGAAGCTTTTTTACAAGAGAAGCTTTTGATGTCTGACGAAATGAAAACAATGCTAAAGCAAGAAAATTTAAATTTCAGTATGTACATCGTTGATGGCGTTATTAAAACGAATCAAGCAGAAATGAAAAAATACTTTGCTGGCAAAAAAGTGGTCTGTTCATTCATGGGTACCTCGACTGAAATTGTTGAAAAGGGCAAAGTTTTTTTGCAAGCGGTAGATTATATTGATGTTGATAAAACTGATCTTGCTGAAAATATAAACGCTGCTGGAATCAGTTTTCTTACCAGGACCGAAGAGCCCTCTAATTCATCAGGCGACGCGCAAACGCTGGGTTGCTCGCATTTGTTGAAAGACAAAATTGATATTAAATTATTGAAAAAAGCTTTGGGTCAGCATCTTGCGGTCGAATCAGATTTAAAAAAAGTTGAATTGAAACAAACTGCAGCAGCCGCCGCTACCGAAAAAGCACAAGACGTGTTTCGCAAATCTGAAATTGAACAAATGAATGCCGACAAGCAATAGTTTTGGATTATTCACGGATTAAATTATAAGTGCTAGCGCCTATCAAATTTGATAGGCGATTTTCATTAAGGCTTCGGTTTCTTCGGCCCAGTAGGTGTAATTACCAAAATCTGGAAATAATTTCGGAAAGCTGGGATCAGACCAGCGGTTCAGGATCCACCCAGCGTATGAAACCAATCGGTAACCACGTAATAAAGGGATCAATTCAACCTGTTCAAACGGAAAATGCCTAAGCTCTTCATAGCCGGTGACTAATTTTTCAAATTCAAGGCTGTCTTTGAAATTTTGATCGGGCATCATCATCCAGACGTCTTGAATGGCGGGGCCATTTACAAAATCATCGAAATCAACGACGACAAATCCGCTGGGTGATTCTAAAATATTACCGCGATGAAGATCGCCATGAATACGCAAAAATTTATGGGCAGATAATTTTTCATCAAGTGCGCGAAAGATTTTCTCGGCCGCATCAAAATATTGTGGGCGCACTTCGGCGGCAACAGAGTCGTACATTTGATCAAGCAGGGCCCATTTATCATCAGCGCTGGGCCCTAATGTGGCGCGATGCTCGGCCCATTTGGCTTCGCCGATATTATGCAATTGCGCCATCCAGCGGCCCATTTTTAAAAAATCATCAGGCAAAAATTCTTGAATCATACGTCCGCGAATTTTTTCGAAAAAAGTATAATAAATACCGTTGACTGTATCGACGGTTGAATTTGGCATGAAGCTATCTTTTAAAATAGTGGGTGCGGCCACCTGCAAAGATTCGTTTTTAAGTTCGATTTCAAACTGATGTTCATCAAGCAGTGTTTCAAGGTTCCAGCGGCCAGGTCGATAAAATTTTGCTATTAAATTATCAGGTGAATTTTCAGTTTTTTCGAGTTTAATGTCGAACACGCGATTTTCATAAGAATTCAATTGCTGAATTTCACCAGTGGGAATAAATCCGTGTTTTTCAACGCAATCTAAAATCAGGTGGGGCTCGAGGTGGTAAAAGTTTGACGACATGGTAGACAACTTGAATGCAATCGAGCATTTTTTTCAAGAACAGTTTTAAAAAATCGCGTTAGATCAAATATAGAATCTTTGGCCACGCTTTTGTCTGGTATCGGCATTGCTTTACCTATTGATGAAGACAAATTTTTTTTCGAGGAGTTTTTATGATGAAGCCGATGTTGATTTCTATGACAGTTCTAAGTGCCCTGACTTTTTCTTCATGTGGAAAAAGTAAGGATTCTAAAAAAAGCGAACCTATTGCGACAAAAACTCAACCGGCCCCGACAACAACGTCAACTGATCCGCAGTTTCAGCCCGGTGCTCCGGTGCCGACAGTTGGTGATGGTGCGGCCGATGTGGGTTTAAATAGCCCAGTGAATTCGCCATTGCCTGCGGCGCCCACGGGCCGCCCAGCCGATAGAGGTCAATCCGGCACATCGCCTGTGGGACGCGTCGGAGTACCAGTGATTGGTGAAAATTCACAAGCCGAAGCACAGACAAATAATTCAAGCGTACTGAGGCCGCCGTTGATGATGTCGAAAGAAAGTTCAGCCGTAGATTTAAAATTTGATGAAATCGAAGCCGTTAAAACCGGTGGCAAAGCACAAGGTTTAAATTATACAAGTGCTGGGTGTGATGGTTTGATGGCTGAATTCAGATTGAAATCAAAAACAGTCAGCGGCGAACAACAAACAATGAATCAGAATTTAGCAGGCGCAATTTTATCGGCAAAATTACGAAGGGTTACTGCAACGGGCGAAATTTTTATTGATCTGACGGTGGATGAGTTCGGAAAAATACAAATCTATAAAATGAAAGCCATTAATGGAGCTGGCAGAATGACCTTGTCGGCTGTATCGGCATCGGGTGATCTGGAGTTTCAAGGTGGTTTTTTAAAATGCACAGATTTAGATAATGGTTGTGAGAATACCTATGCGAAAATTAAATTTTCAGGCGCCTACACACGAATCATTTTCAGAAATTCATATGCCGACCATAATTATATGCTTTATAAAAACGAACAAGCACCTATGAATTTAAATTTTGATTTATGGTCTTCATATATTCTAAATAAAACAAATTCTGTGCAAACATCGGCAAAAATTGATTATGTTCAGGTTTCATCATTCGAAGTTGTAAATGGCAAATCGGGTATGGGTGTTTTATTAATGACACAAGATCAGGATATGTTGGGGTTAAGTGTACCACTGTTGGCCGCAGATAAGGGTTCGATGGTTATGGCATCTGTGACAAAACTTTCAGATATTTCAAAAAATTATGATTTGAATGTTTTAGCAACGAAGTATACGCAAAAATTAAGTCGGGCCTTAACAGATGTTAAGCTTGTTGCAAATAATGGCTTAGGCCAGATTCGTTTGGAGCTGAGTTTTTCGGCGCAGAGTACGGACTCAAAA
>JAYVKY010000376.1:0-4111 GCA_043767965.1 Pseudobdellovibrionaceae bacterium | reverse complement strand
CAGACTCACCATTTCTTCGCCAAATTCAAAATAACAGTATAAAAACCCTCAAAATCAATAAGATGGTTTTTTACAATTGAATGTACAATTTCAGGCTTAATCTGACCATAATCATGAACCGAAATATTTCTAAACCCAACCATCGAAATTAATTTAGCCGCCAAAACACCGTCAATAACTTGGTGCTTTTGTAATATTTCAAAAGATTGCCGATAGGCATTCGGCAAACCCAACCCCTCTTTTGAAATAACCACGTTCGCCAGATCAATGCAGGCCTGAATTGCTCTTTGCAAATTGAGCTCGAAAATAGATAACTTAAAATCTTCATCTTTTTCTTTTACACTGGCTTTTTCAATTGCCATCATACAGTTTTTGATGATGTTGATTTTAGATAGCACCACATCTAACTCAGACATATTTTTTCCTATTCAAAATGTTGTCTTCGATAACTTTACGCGAAGTTTTAAAATCAGGATACTCAGATAATTTTTCCATCTTCCATTTTAAATGAAGTCCCGCATTGCTGTCAAAAAGTAACCTGCCTTTTTCTAATACTTGGTGCGCAAAAATAATATCAATCTTATTCAGAGAAACTAAGTCCACCTCGCGATTGAATACTTTTTCTAAATCAACTAAGCACTTTCTTTTTTGCTCATCGGCGCTCGAATCTTTCCAAAAAACAGCCACATCAATATCGCTCTCTTTATTAAATTTTTCGGTTTCAGCAGAACCCATCAAATAGGCGAATTCTGCCAAATCTATTAAGACGTCATGAATTGTTTTCGAAATATTCAAAGGCTGAGTGTCCATACCTAAATTAAGTCATTGTTTATTAAAAAAAGCAAATGGCGGAGCAAGTGGGACGAGTTTAGAACTTATTGCTGGGAGTCAAAATCAAATACTTCTATTACTTTAAAATCCAAATATATGTTGCAGTTGGGAAGGTTACTAAAGATACTGTACGCTTTGCAGTTAAGGGACATGCTCATGAGCCTTTTGCAACAACGGCGGGCCGTCAAGGTGCCTGGAACGACATCGCGCTGCTTAAGTTAGATGAAGATGCTCCAGCCGATTTCAAATTTGCCCGACTTCCTTCGCTGATATTGGTTCCCTTAAGTAAAAAAACTCCGCTGGTGCAAGCTGGATTCGGCAAGACCGAGGTGGAGCGCAATCCCGCTACTGATACGTCAGGTATTTTAAAAGAAGTTTCAGATATTGGCGTTTATACAAATGTATCCGCACATTTACAATGGATACAAAAAAGTTCTGAATTACTGATGAATGCCAAATAAAGTCTCCGACCGCTGTCGGTGTTTAAAGTCTTCAGCAACTTAACTTAATTTATCGAATCCTCGCTGGGTTCTATGTCAAAATCACCATTTGCATCTTTTCCGACTTTGGTTTTTTGCTGAAAAGCCTTTATAAAACAAGTGTAGACATCACTTGCAGAAACATCGATATCAGGGCACGGGCTACCAGTTGGGATTCTATATGACTCCGTAATAATTGCACCGGCTTTAACCAATGATAAGTCAATTTTACGAATAATATCCGCCGTCAAAACCTCTAACAGAAGCTTTTCACCGCTGTTAAATTTCACTAAGTTCGGACCCGCCGTTTCATAGACGATTTCTTCACCAGAAACCAATGTAAAAGCTTTTGAATCAATTGTTCCACGTAAATATAAAGAATAATTGACCATCCCTGCAGGATTGCCACCCGACACATCTGTTACTTTTTTAGTTTTATACTTTATACGATGAATTGAAGCATTTGCAACAAACCCGCTACCAAGACTTTGGGGGTTCGAATTGAAAATGTTGATTAAATAAGGGCCCGCAAATTCCACATCACTGCCATTCACTTCGCCCGCAACTTGCGTCTCCTCTAGTTTGAACTCAATTTCAGATATATTGATCCAAAAATCATTTAAGATAACCGTAGCTCCGGATTTATCAAGCAAACTTGCTGGTGCCGGGTAGGCCACCGCAGTATTCAAAATCCACCACAGTTTATTATTTTTATATTTGGCCAAGGCATTTTGTTGAGAGCCCGTCATATTAACAGACACCAGAGGATTGCCTGTCGATGTGCCCGCATTTTTATTGCATGAGTATAAAGTTAATAAAATGCCCAGCATCAGAAATCTGATTTTCATAACTTCCTCGTTTTTTTCGTTATCGGTATTGAAATCAATTCTATATGATAAACATCTTCATCATCAGTGCTGTTTGAGTTTAAATTTTTAATTTTATCATGAGCTTCGGTTAAAATAGAATTTATTTGTTCCAAGTTGTTTTTACCAACTTTTAATGTGTGACCGAGTATTTTTCTTTTTTCACGCGGTACGGAGTCTATTGCCTCAGCCGCCAGTTCAAAAATCTGTTTATGAAAACCACCCAGAGTTAATTTAAATATACCCTCTTCACAATTTATATTTTTTTGAGTGGGTTTTAGTTTGTCATTTTCATATATTAAGATATTGTTTTTTTTCAAAAACACCAGAGCCAGCTCAACTTCTTTCAAACCGACTTTATAAGCGAGCCTTTCGCGTATCCAGTTTGCATCTTCTTTAAAATCGCTTAATTCTACCATTTCTTTTATGGCTACAAAATACCATTTAGAAAGATACTTATACAGCTCATATTCATTTTTATTTAAATCACGGTATTTTTTGTTTTTATTAATTTTATAAATAGCCTGTTTACGCTCTGTGTATTTTTCAGAATATCCTACTAAGCGCAGGTTTTTCGCAAAATCAATTTCATTTTTATGATACTCAAACTTTTTCATAATTTTCTTCAATAATTCTTCGGTCGGTATGCGTTTTCGATTTAATATCATTGGAAGCATTCCGGTTGCCATCTTCAGCTCTTTTGCATAATCTCTTAAAGATTTATGGTCCTTGTTCTTAAAAAAAATAAAAACGTCATTTAAAAAAACAACAATATCGTTATATTTATAAATTTTAGGTTTTATATTTTTTTTCATAAAATTGCTCCGCATTTCTGCGGAGCCCTTGTTTGTAAAACTGTTTAATTATAGCCTTATTTCACATCTTCATTGACATCTAAATCATGATTTCCGTCTTTATCCTCACCAAAGTCTGCTTGCGCTTCTAAACCCTTACGTATGCAGGTATAAAGATCGTTCGCACTTGGGTCTATGGCAACACACAGATTGGAACGCGCATGCCGCGCGCTGCTCGATATAGTCTCATTATTGGCTACAGTCGACATATCGATTTGCTTAAAGACATTGGCTAAATTAACTTCAACCAATAAAGCACTGCCTTCTGCAGGGACTAATGGATTTGCCCCACCGATATTAACCTCGGTTGAGTCGTCCAGTTGAAACAAAAAGTTATTGGCACCGATTGTTCCACGCAAGTATATACTATTGTTGGTTAACTCCGTAGGCACTCCTGCCGGTAAAGCACTACTTGAAGCGTGAAATTTCATTTTAATTCTTTTGTAACTGACCGCTGCAATCGGTTGAGTATCAAATGCCACGGGCGATGATGACAATAAATCAACGTAGTACGGGCCTTTAAATGCAATTTCGTTTCCATCGACTTCTGCCGCTCCATGAACCTCTTCGGCCTCGAATTCAATTTCTTTGATACTCACCCAGGCATTAGACAAGTTAACTGCTGTACCATTTTTATCGACCATGCTGGGCGAAATAAACGCATAAGCCTGCTGCAGAAACAAATTTATTAGCCCCTTTCCTTTGGCAACTGTTGCGGCCTTTGAGGAGCCCGTCATTGCAATTGAGCTTGTGACTTGGCTCGTGCTGGCTCTTGGCTGACAACCCGCAAAACTCAAAGCGAAAGCAAGCATAGTTGTGGTTTTTATTAATTCTTTTGTATACATAACGTTCTCCTTTGTTTTGTTACTTATGCGGTAACCTTTAAAATCAAATATATGTCGTGATATTAGAATAGCATTTTTTTAAAAAATTAAATTATTTTATAATATTTGCGATCATTAATTATCAGATAATATGTAATTATCTGATAATTTCATATAGATATGAGTTGTATTAATTTGATAATTAATTATTTTATTTTATTTTGTGATCAGTTTTTGTTATTATTGGCAGTCGTTTA